>JAJAZF010000221.1 GCA_026785875.1 Chamaesiphon sp.
CCTTCAGGCAGTACATAATAATGACCACTACCGTACTCACAGCGATTTTAGCCTGGAAGGGGAAATTGCAACTTATAATGCCACCACAAAACGCGCACCTAGTCTAAACGTCCAAAAGATTATCTATTCCGAAAGTGTGCTGCGACCTGCTGCCTACCTTTTTTTGGGACATGCACCGATCTCCAAAATCGTCTTTCCATAATTTATGAAAACATTCAATAGACCTATTGTGGAATCAACTCAAAAATCTGTAACGGGTAATTTCTATCTACCGGAGCGAACCAGGTGAGATGAGCGGACGCACAACTGATGGAGTCAGCAGTCGGTAAAAATTGAAACATAATAGAATCATGGAAGATCTAAATCTAAAACTCAAAGGGATGAGTTGCGCCTCCTGTGCCAACAGTATCGAGCGGGCACTTCTGAATGTGCCAGGGGTAGTGGAAGGTAACGTCAACTTTAGTAGCGATCGAGCAACTGTGCGCTACGATCCCCAGCAGACGAATATCAACATTATCACTAAAGCAGTTGTCGATATTGGCTATGAGGCGCAAATTATCCCCGCAGATCTCGGCATTGAAGACGACGCTGGAAATAGAGAACAACAACTAGAAGAACGAAATCTTCAGCGCAGAGTTCTAGTCGGTGCAATTCTCAGTATCCTGCTCGTCATCGGCAGTTTAAGCCATTTCAGTCTCACCCTGCCATCCTCGTTAGCTGGACTAGAAAATCCCTGGGTACAGCTAGTGCTGGCATCACCCGTCCAGTTTTGGGTGGGCAGAGAATTTCAACAATCGGCGTGGAAGGCATTTCGTCACCGTACCGCCGATATGAATACTCTCATTGCGCTCGGTACGAGTATCGCTTTTTTCTATTCACTCTGGGTGACGATCGATCCTAGTTACTTTACAACACAGGGATTATCAGCAGAAGTCTATTACGAAGCGACGGCGATGATTATCACCTTGACGCTATTAGGGCGGTGGTTAGAAAATCGCGCCAAGGGAGCAACTTCCACGGCAATTACAGCATTGATGGGGCTACAGGCGAAAACGGCGCGGGTAGTCCGTGATGGTGACGAAATTGACATTCCAATCGCCGAAGTCGCCCTTACAGATATTGTAGTAGTACGTCCTGGTGAAAAAATTCCCGTCGATGGGGAAGTGGTATCGGGATATTCAACTGTGGATGAATCGATGCTCACAGGCGAAAGTTTTCCCGTCACCAAGCAAGTCGGTGATGAAGTTGTCGGTGCAACTCTCAATAAGATGGGGAGCTTTCAATTTCGGGCAACCAAAATCGGTAAAGATACCGCCCTGGCGCAGATCGTCAAATTAGTCCAACAAGCTCAAAATTCTAAAGCCCCGATCCAAAAATTAGCCGATAATATCACTGGCTGGTTCGTTCCGGTAATTCTGGCGACCGCAGTTATAACCTTTGTAGTCTGGTTTCTAGCGATCGGCAATTTCACGCTCTCGATCGTTACAATGGTCAGCGTGTTAATTATCGCTTGTCCCTGCGCTTTGGGTCTAGCAACGCCCACATCGGTGACTGTGGGCATCGGCAAGGGGGCAGAAAATGGCATTTTGATTAAAGGCGCGGAAAGTCTCGAACTCGCCCGTCAAATCCACACGATCGTCATGGATAAAACAGGTACGATTACGCAGGGAAAACCAGTTGTCACCGATACTTCCTCCACACTAGATCTCGTTCCTAATAGCCCTAATATTCTCGCCCCGCTGGCTTTATGGCGATCGATCGGTGCCTTAGAAAATAACTCCGAACATCCCCTCGCTGAAGCCTTGCTGCAATCCGCCCGCGATCGAATTAAAGATGCCCAATTACCGGCTGTCGAACAATTTGAAGCGATCGCCGGAAGCGGTGTCCAAGGTATGGTCGAACAGCAACAAGTTTTGATTGGTACCCAACGCTGGTTCGATGAAATGAACATCAATTCATCAGTATTCCAAACACAAAAAGAAGGTTGGGAAGATGCTGGAAAAACGGTAGTATTTGTAGCGATTAATGGTTATTTGCAAGCCGCGATCGCCGTGGCTGATACGGTCAAACCTACCTCGGCTAAGGCGATTCACACCTTACAGAAAATGGGGATCGAAGTAGTGATGCTGACTGGTGATAATCAGCGTACTGCCAAGGCGATCGCCGATCGAGTTGGAATTAAACGTGTCCTCGCCGAAGTCCGCCCCGACCAAAAAGCCCAGACGATTCAGACATTGCAGATCGATGAGAAAAAAGTTGTGGCAATGGTTGGCGATGGGATTAATGATGCTCCGGCTTTGGCTCAGGCTGATGTCGGGATGGCGATCGGCACGGGGACGGATGTAGCGATCGCCGCGTCTGACATTACGCTGATTTCAGGTGACTTACAGGGCGTTGTGACCGCCATTCGGCTCAGTCGCGCCACGATGAAAAATATTCAACAGAACCTATTTTGGGCACTTGCCTATAACGTATTGGGCATCCCGATCGCAGCGGGAGTTCTGTTCCCAATTACAGGCTGGTTGCTCAATCCAGCGATCGCTGGGGCTGCAATGGCGTTCAGCTCGATTTCAGTTGTCCTCAATGCTTTGAGATTAAAAGGGGTGAAAATATGAAAGTTGCCGCAGTTTTGGTCGGAACAATGATCTCAATCGCTCAAATGGGCGGAGATCCCATGAAAATGTCGCCATCTAACCCAAATCGCTCGTTTCAACCCATCGAGCAGCCTTTACCTGTGAAAGTTGGCGTGGTACTTGGTGGACTGACGTTGGTTGGTGCCGAACTCTGGTGGTTTCTGGGACGCAAACAACAGAAACAGCAAGCTACCCAAACTAATGGGGTGCAAGAGGTACTAATAACTGTTGATGGTGGCTATCGTCCAGATCGGGTTGTCGTTGTTGTGAATGAGCCTGTGCGGTTGGCGTTTCATCGATCAGATCGCAATGCTTGTCTCGATGAAGTATTAATCCCCGATTTTGGGATTAGCAGCCGTTTACCTGTTGGGCAAACAACCACTGTTGAATTTACGCCAACTAAAGTGGGTGAATATGCTTTTACTTGTGGAATGAGAATGTTTCGCGGTGTAATTGAAGTCAAAGCAACGTGATGTAGTAATTGTGACATCTTCAATCTCAAAATGCCAGAGTAAATTGAGGTGGCGTTGCGACAGAATACGTGTAAAAACCGGCAAGATGACCATCAAAGCCTTACTCAGAGCTAGCTTGAGAATTAGTTTTTTCCTGCTAAGTCGTACCGCAGAAAGGACAAAACCGATGTTTGAGAGAGGCAATCGGCTCACTGCAATGCCTACACCGTTCGCGTAACCCAGAGCCACACAGAAAACAAAACTTAGATCGCGCTACCATCCACATCGAAGTTGGTGCCGTTCCAGGAGTCCAGCAGCGAGCGCAAAATTTGAGTTGCGAGACAGTCTCAACCGGAGTACCACGACAGATCGCCTCTAAATACTCCACCGGAACAAGCATCAGCAGCAGCCATCGCAGTTTTACTACGGGTATTGAGCTTGACCGTTCGCCCCCGTTCGATTTTCCCCACACTTTGCAAATGGATTCCGGCACAACCCGTCCAATTCCCGCTGAGTCAAACCGAGACTTAACCGTAAGCGTTTGAC
>JAJAZF010000222.1 GCA_026785875.1 Chamaesiphon sp.
ATTCTACTCGATCGGCATCGCTAGCATCTCGCCATGCGGCGATCGCTTTGTTGTAAAACATCCGATTGGAACAGCTAAAAATAGCAATGCCATTAGGTTTAAGAATTCGATAAATCTCAGCGAAAATAGCTTCAGGATACTGGAGATATTGGACAGAGACAGTATTTAAAACTGCATCGAAACTTTCATCTTCTAATGGTAGTTTAAGCTCTTGATTGAGATTTTGGACAAAATAACTATCAAAACGCGGATTTTTGGCTAATTCTTCCTGATTCAAGCCATGCCCTTGAACATATTCAAATTTCATCTCATCAGGTAGATGAGATACCCAACTACTCATCATGTCAAAGATGCGAGTATCAGGCGCAAGCCGTTCGCGATATAAAGTAGTTAGTCGATCGATAAATCCTTCATCTACATGAGTTACAAATCGAGGGTTGTCATAGAACTCTCGATCGTTGCCAGTATCTAATTTTTGACGTTGGTTAGAGTTTAAGAGCATGTGAGGTATGAGGTGTGAGGTACGAGGTTGCTGATAAATTTAACTTGTACGTGCTTCAATAATCTAATCCCGATGATGATTGAAAATCGATTCTCTCGTAGCAGAGAATCTGCCAACGACTAATTTAAGAGCGGCTAGAATTTAATCCCAATTTGACCGTTAATCCCCCGCACCGAATGATATCCAATGCCAAAAAAGGTATTCCCAGGTGGGGTAAAGTGGACACCGCCAGAGTAGGCAATACCTTTATCGCCATAAATACCTAATCCAGCATAGGGAGAGACAAAAGGAAGACTAAAGAACTTGAGGAGATCGACTCCAGTCGATCCCCCAGATCCAGTTCCAATTTCGGCACCAAGATCGAAGATTTTCACTCCTACTCCATAGGTAAGAGTGCTATCTTTACTACCTACTGTTACCCATGGTTCGGGTACTAGTTGGGCGGATGCAGGGGTAACATGAATAGAACCGATCGCGATTAGCATAGCGAACGTCGAACCATAGATTGACTTAAATTGCATGAGTAATTCTCCTTTAGTTCTAGCAAATATAGAAGGTTAAAGATCCAAACAATTTAATGTTTTTGATGCTGTTTGGTCGATATTTTAGGGTGACGATAGCAAGCTGAGATTGTTTCAGATAGTGGATTGCCTGAAAATTACTGGGAGTAGCCGCTCTGATTTAACCATAGCAATTAATCCACTAAAAGTCAGTACATCAACCCTGCCCAATTACAGGGGAGAGGGAAAAAGCGCACAGCTAATTTTGGGGCAAAAATCCAAAAATTATCCCTCAAGATGTCGCCTTGCATTTTAAATTAGATTGTGAAAAGATTATGAAAGCTATGATCATAATATTTTATGTCTCTGCCTGAGCCAATTACCCGATCGCCTAGTTTGCCTGAAGTACATCGGAGCGTGGCGATTCCTCATGACAAAGGCTTTTGGCGATCGCGGCTTGCGATCTAGCCGAACTTGTAGGGAGTGCGATTGCCCTCCAACTTTTATGTGGCATCCCACTCGCCGTCGGTGATGCCACATAATCCCTATCTGCATTCGGCGATCGTTCAAACCCTTCGTATCACTGGTAATGTTTACTAGAGATCGACGATTGATGAGTGAGTTCGTCAATCCCAAATGGTTAACTTACTTGGCATGGTCGATCGCGATCGTCATTATTGCGCTCAATAGTTGGCTATTATTGAGAATCTTCTTGGGTTAGAGAATTGCCTCGTTACTGACTTAGGAAAACTTTTTAAAAACTAAATAATGTCCCGAAATCGCCAATTAATCCAACTGTGGCAACAATTTATTCCCCTATCTTTATCCGATGTCTCGATGGCATTGGGCGATCCTCTTACCACCACCAC
>JAJAZF010000223.1 GCA_026785875.1 Chamaesiphon sp.
GGTCTATCACTGAATATTAATAAAATAGATGGAATAGTGCGAAAATTGGCGTTGCTGAATCGGGGTATGATTTCTCTGTAGGGGTGCCCCTGTCTTGATGCGCTGTCTTGTCGTTTTTTTATTCGGGGGGAACCCCCGAATAAAAACGCCGCTAAACCCTCTCTGCGAGACGCTGCGCGTTGGCAGAGCCTGCGCTTTGCGCTTACGGGGAACCCTACGTGCGGCGAATCGCTCTCTTAAAAAGGTGCTTCACTTGGCGGAGTTCGTCCGGTCGGCTTTCCCGACCATGGAACGAACCCAAGATTGCACTTTTCGCTCTCAACACTTCGGCTACGCTCAGTGCAAGCTGTCAACTGTTTAACTATGTAAAGATGCTAGCAATTGTCGCTTGAATTTCACAAGCCGCTGCATATGGATCGGGTGCTGATTTGATCGGTCTACCCACCACAATATAATCAGCCCCATTCATAAATGCTGTTTTAACATCGACGGTTCTTTTTTGATCGTCGCTGTTTTCCTGAGTATTATCTACTGGTCTAATCCCTGGAGCGACCACGAGAAAATTAGCATCCAAATTGGCTCTAAGAGCCTTGGCTTCGCGTCCAGACGAAATCACACCATCACAACCGATCGCTAGGGCACGTTTGGCTCTAGACAGCACTAGAGCATCAGGATCGCAGTCGAAGCCCAAATCGTTTAAGTCGCCTCGATCGAGACTAGTCAACACTGTCACTGCGAGAATCTTTAAATCTTTTTTCTCGCCAACGGCAGCTTTGAGAATTTCATCATTGCCATGAACGGTGACAAAACTGATGCCGCGATTGGTGAGTTGTTTGACTGCCGATCCGACTGTCTGTGGCACATCAAAAAATTTCAGATCGACAAAGACTTTTTTGTTGCGTGCTAGCAACCACTCGATCGTTTCAAAGTATTGACCACCCAAGAACATTTCCAGTCCTAGCTTATAGAAGATCGCAGCATCATCGAGCTGTTCTACGAGCTGCCGCGCTCGATCGCTAGTTTCGACATCCAAAGCAAAAATTAGTCGCTCTTTTGGGTCGATATTTTTTTGAGAAAGATAGGTGCGATCGTCTGACATGACATTTACTGCAACATAACAATGATATTCATCTTTTACTTTAGCTGTAAAAGTGAACACCAGTAGAAAGTCGGGGCAATAGATCGATTGCCCCGACTTCTTTACCCCGTGAAATCGAGATCGATTTTTTTACCCTCTAGCCTCAGCAGCTCTTTGCTCTTCCTGAGTTTGAGGCGGACGATAGCCATGTTCAAAGGCAAATCTCACGAGCTGCGATCTATTTTCCAGATTCAACTTGGTGAGAATATTACTTAGATGGGTCTGAACAGTGCGAGGACTGATAAATAGACGTTGACTGATTTGTTTATTAGTCAAGCCTTGGATCACTTCCCAGAACACCCTAGCTTCAGCCGGAGTCAGTGGTAAATCTTCTTCTGGCTCAGGATGTTTGATTGGGGCTGTCGATGCTGATGAGCCATCACCATATTCATTCCCTTCATTATTTTCAGGGGCTTTTTGCATCAAGCGCACCATCTCAGAGTGAATCCGCCGAGAACGTTCGAGTTGAGCTTCAATTTTAGCCAGAAGTTCCAGTGGCTCAAAAGGTTTGGTGATGTAATCATCAGCACCAATATAATGACCCTGAATCCGATCTTCGAGATCCTTTTTAGCTGTTAAAAAGATAAATGGTACTAATTGTCCTGGTCTAGTGACACGGAGGCGACGACAAAACTCTAAACCATCCATTCCTGGCATCATGATATCTGATACGACCAGATCTGGCGGATCTTGAGCGAAAAGTTTTAAGCCTTGGACTCCAGAGGTAACAACACTTACAGAATAACCACGCTTTTCTAGATAGCGTGTGAGCACGGCTTGGAGAGTTTTATCGTCGTCTACTAATAATATCTTTTTCACGTTTGAATCCTTTGGGTCACAACGATTTATTGGGGAAATGGGGCAAAAATATGAATTAATGAATTTAGTAGTTCAATTTAGCTTATATAGGTATAAAGAATTGAGCTACACCTCAATGATTGCCTTCAACGTGGATAAATCACTAAGTTGTAGGTAGTCGATATGTAATATGACTCTACACAGTAGTTCTCTGCTCCATCATCAGAGCTACGATGACGTTTAGCTTTGATAAAAGGCGATTACTTGCTTACATACATATTCACACATACAACTATACAATCCAGAAAAGTTACGAAAGATCTCCGATCGACTTTTACTACTAACGACTGGTCGGCGGATCGCCTGTGAAAATGGCTACCCATTGGTAACGCCAACAGTGGCGAATCTTTCCTAATGATCCTATCATTCCCCTCATTCGGGAAAATAGCACAAGCTTAGATATTTGACTCATCGATCGAGTTGATTTTTTGGGACTTAGCAACTTTGTCTCAAGTACGATCTAGTCGATCGGGATAAATTTATGACCCGAACGCACCGCCCCAAGCCAACTATTGATAACCTGCTGCTTGAAGCGAGAACAGATGAGCATAGCGTCCATCAGCTTCTAATAATTGCTCGTGACTACCTTGTTCGATAATTTGACCGTTTGCCATCACAATAATTTTATCAGCCATTCTGACCGTTGAAAATCGATGGGAAATTAAGACGACCATTCGATCTTGAGTGAGATCGCGGAAATGATTGAAAATATTCATCTCAGCTTCAGCATCCATCGCCGCAGTTGGTTCATCGAGGATCAAGATATCAGCATCCGATCGCATGAAAGCCCTCGCCAGAGCAATCTTCTGCCATTGTCCGCCAGATAATTCTTGTCCACCTTTGAACCATTTTCCCAGTTGGGTATCAAATCCTTGAGGTAGCACATCAATGAAAGGTTTTGCCATGCCTTTATGAGCGGCGATATCCCATTCTTGGCGATCGTCGAGATGTTCGACATCCCCTACCCCGACATTTTCCCCCACTGTAAATTGATATTGGACAAAGTTCTGAAAAATCACGCCGATTCGCCGTCTTAATACATCGACATCCCAATCATTTAAATCCACTCCATCTAGTAAAATTCTGCCACTAGTAGGTGTATATAGATTAGTTAAAAGCTTGATCAGTGTAGTTTTACCAGAGCCATTTTCACCGACGATCGCGAGTTTTTCGCCCAGTGGTAGATGCAGTGAAATATTATTTAGAACGGGCTGCTGACTGCCTGGATAGCTGAAGGAAACATTCTCAAACCTAATCCCCTCCTGAATTATTCCCTGGGTGATTTTACCCTGAGATTGAGGCATGGGTTGTTCTAAAAATTCGTAGAGATTGGCAAGATAGAGGTTGTCTTCATACATTCCGCCGATCGAAGTTAATGCTGAGGAAAAGGTTGACTGTCCCTGCCTAAATACTACTAAATACATCGTCATTTCGCCCAAGGTAATTACCCCTGCGATCGCTTCAATCACAATCCAAGCATAAGCTACATAGAAAGCTAGAGTACTCAGCAAGCCCAACAAATAACCCCACCAGCCCTTCTTAATCGTCAGATGGCGATCTTCCTCATACAGCAGGTTAAAGATATTGCGGTAACGCTGTAACAGTACTGCACCTAGCTGATAGAGCTGTACCTCCTTGGCATAATCTTCTCTAGCTAGTAAAGTCTCTAGATAGTGTTGCTGGCGAGTTTCGGGAGATCGCCACCGAAATAATCGAAAGGCGTGTTCGGAAAAACGGGTTTCGGCAATAAATGACGGAATTGCCGCCACAATCAGCACCAATACCGCCCACCCCGAAAATCGCCACAGCAAGCCGCTAAATGTCAATAATGTCAGGGCAGACTGACACAGCCCAAAGGTGCGGGTAATCAAGGATAGCGGACGGCTAGAGGCTTGGGAGCGAGCCTGACTCATCTTGTCATAAAATTCTGAGTCTTCAAAATGCGCCAGATCCAGGGTGAGGGCTTTTTCGAGAATCAATTCATTGACGCGTTGAGCCAGCAATACCCGCAGTAATGATTGGCAAACTACTAAACCTTTTTGAGACGCTGCTAACAAGACGATCGCGACTGCTTCGAGACAGACATAACTAATTGCAGTCTGGCGATCGATCGCCAAACCACTCTGGTTTGCCAACACCACGCTATCGACAATTAACTTACCGACGAGGGCGACTGCACCTGGTAACAATCCACCTACCAGAGCTAAAACTGCTAGTGCCACAGTCAACGCATGACTAGTAGTCCATACTAGAGCTAGTGCTTTGCTACTATAGCGAAATACCGATAGAGACTGGCGAATACTCTTGCTTACTAGTTTCAATTTCCGCCAGTTACTTTTTTTCTTTCTATTCATCTTTTCGTTGGCATCGCCGCTGGGCTTAAAAATTCTCGCTTGAACCCAGAGCCATCAAGGCTTTCTGACATTATAATTGAAATCAATAGTATATGTGGACTGTCGGTGGTACCAAGCAACCACACACCCACGATCGTCAAACCCACGAAGTCACATTTTATTGGTAACTTTTGGCTAGTTTCATCGAGATCGCGCTTGACTCCCCGCCGATTCCGCTGCTGCAATGTCGCGATCGGTAACGACAGCCCAAAAGCAGATGCTGGGGTAGAAGCTTCGATCGCCGAAACTAATACTGGTACCCCTGATTTGACGGCTATTTATCCAGTGTAGAGAGCTACCAAATTAATTAACTCGATCGCGATAAATACGGGTAAAGCCTGTTTAATCTTGGGTAAGTCTTCGCGCAGTGTCGATCGAACTTCTGTTATCAATAAACTACTCAATCCACTGATAATAATCCCAGTCGCGATCGCTAGAAATGCTCCGAAAAAGTCAGTTCGGTCGAAGATATGTTTTTCAATCAGTACTACAATAGTCTGAAGCCCGGCGACGATCGACATCAGATACAGTGTATCCCACCTATTACTAAACTTATCGATCGAACATAGCCCAACGGAAGCGACTATTAATAAGACAATACCAAGATAATTATTTCCAGTAATTAAATATCCAAACAACCAATAACTAGTAACAATCAAAAAAATCGGAGTCAGGTTCCAATCAGCAGCAACGGTACCAGAATCACTGCAATCTAAGGCGCGAAAGTAAAAAAATTGACTCAGTTGAACGATTTATTTCGTTCCGTATACCTCTTTCCTTGAAGTTTCGCTAAATATTTACCCGTCCTATTTAGCAGCATCACCGATCGAGCTAAACTAAAATATTTGGGTTTAGCTCGATCGGTTATTTATGACCTAACCCAAGTTGCTACCAATACTCAAAGTGGTTAAAATGCAAAGTCCGCCTGTATTGTCTCGCTGCTGGCTGCTTCAATACCCTACAAGCATTCCTGGCTATGGCTTGGAATGCTTGTAGGGTAGCGACAAAAGTCTACCACGGACTAAGTAAAACAGTCAGGGTTTTGGTAGCTCGATTGCCCAACGATATGACTACCGCGAACTACGCAATCGGATCGAGCGAAAAAATTAGAATGGGTTATAATTCAAAGGTATCTGTCTGTAGTTAAAATCGAAAACTCTCAACTTTGAAGGCTTCCGACACTACCGATATCGCGACAAATTACGTAAATTAAATGTATAAAAAGTTACAAACTAGTTTGAGTTAGTTTTTGGATCGTATTTACTACTCACCCATTCTGCTGCACTAACTGTAACTATGTTCACTAATCTCATCTCTAGAATCCACAATTGTTCCCGAGAGGAAGATATCCTCACCGCAAGTGTCGAAAGTGTCAAACAAGCTCTAAACTGCGATCGAGCCGTAGTCTATAGTTTGCAACCGCAGAATTTGGGAAAGGTGGTTGCGGAGGCGGTAGAGCCAGGATTTCCCCGCACCATCGAAACAACCATCGACGATCCCTGCTTCCAATCGCGACATATAAATAGCTACCGCCAGGGGCGAATTAGTGCGATCGATAATATCCAAACAGCACGAATTACACCTTGTCATATTGAAACTCTCGAAAAAATTGCAGTTAAAGCTAATTTAGTCGTCCCGATTCTGTTACCAAATCACGAGCTATATGGTTTATTGATTTTGCATCAATGTTCCGAACCCCGCGCGTGGAAACCCGAAGAGATCGCTCTGACAGCCCAAATGGCGTTGCAGATTGGTTGGGCTTTAGATAATGCCGTAAGATGGTCGGAGTGTCAGAAAATTTACTCAATCATAGAGCGGCAAAAGTACTACAGTGATTTGCTAGTAACAGCCACCCAAAAAATTCATCAAGGCAATACTCGCGTTGAAGTATTGCAAATAGCTACCACTCAAGCCCGACTGATCTTAAGGTGCGATCGATCGGTTGTGTATGCGTTTGCCCAACCAAATCTAGGGAAAATCATTGCTGAATCGACATTACCTGCATTGTCATCGATCGAAGGGATGACGATTGAAGATCCCTGTTTTGAACCTGACTACATTGGTAAATATCAGCATGGGGGAGTTCAATCGATCGATAACATTCATGAAGCTGGCATCAGCGATCGCTTTGTGAATATTTTGGTAAAAATTGCAGTAAAAGCCAACATCACAGTCCCCATCATCGGGAGTCAGAATGAGTTATTTGGGTTACTGGTAGTACATCAGTGTTTTAACTATCGGAATTGGCAAGAGCCGGAAATAGAGTTCCTCAGACAGATTGGTATCCAGACGGGTTTAGCTTTGCTCAAAGGGCAATGTCAAGAAGAAGTAATGGCGATGAAGTCTTCACTCAAGCGTGCTGGGATCGTCAAAGAAACAATTGCTACCGCCGATACTCAAATCCAGCATGTCAAGGAGTCCATAACTAACTCTGTCCAAAATTTAGATGAAGCCAAGCATCTGATGCGATTGCTCAGTCATGAAGTTATTTCCCTCACCGAAAAGTTTTCTAGTGAAGATATCAACCTGATCCGAATTATCGCTAAAAAATTGCAGAGTAATACGGATACAGCAACAGTTGAAACGCTCTCACTTCAGTCCGATGTTGCCGAATTAGAAACAGCGATCGACTCTGCCATTAGAGTATATAAATCTCACTCTTATAATTAGGGTGTTACGAGGAGTTAGATCGGAGATGGGAGATAATTTTGTGATAAACACAACAACCATCTCAGATCGGTAACGTCCTAATTAGATCCTCAGCAATAACTCCAAGCTTATTTTTGGTAGGCTCCCATCGGCTCTTTAATCAACCGAATATAAAGATGACGGAAGGTAGATTTTATCACTCGCGGTAGGGCAAAATCGATCGGCATTAAAGCTTCAGGCAATTTCCAATCGCTGCAACTGAGATCTGCTGGGCGCATCAGCGGAAACTCGATTGAGTCGAGCGCGGGAGCTAATCCCAATCGTTGCGCCGCAGCCGCCGTCGGTACCAAGTGCGCCTCCACATTCAAAACTTCTAACATGGCGACATCTAGGGCAAACACATCACCAGATGCACCGAGAACGCCCAACAAACGGGGTTCGCCACCACTTGGGCCATTTCCTTCATGCCCAATGATGCCATCGATAATCGTCAAATTTGGGCTAATTGCGCGGGCAGTTTCCACGATCATTTCGCCAAATCTTTCGGCACTTTTACCTGCTTCCATGTGCCACCAAGCTTTCATCTTGCCAGGAACGCAGCCGAACAAATTTTTTACACCCAAAGTCATGGTGAGCTGCATATGAGATTTGACTTTGGGTAAGTTAATTACCACATCAGCTTCCATCGCTTCTTTACTCAGCCGCAAATGGTTGAACTCTGTACTGGCTGTTTCGTAGCGTTTACCATGAAACTCGACTACAGGTAAATCTAATTCCGCCATCATCGGTAAGTAACCATTCGATTTTGCAACACCTAGGGCACTCCCAAAAGCTGGGCTATCACCAAAAAATGGCTTTCCACCAGCCGCAATTACTAGCTCGGCAACACATCTGACTAATTCTGGACGAGTGACACATTCTTTGGTCGGACGAGCACCAGTTAATAGATTAGGCTTGAGTAAGACTCGATCGCCCATTTTGACAAAAGCACCAATCCCACCTAATGGGGCGAGTACTGCTTCTACCGACTCACGCAGTTGGGCGGCTTCATAAGATGTGGCGCGAATTAGGCTGACAGTTGGGGACATAAGGGTTAGGGATTAGGCTTTAGGCTTTAGGACGTAGGGTGGGCAATGTCTTGACCGCTGCCCACCAGCTAGATTCCATGCGGTTCCTGCATGAATATTCACCCATTATATCCTCACCGTTATTGCTTTGGATCTAGGCTATCGCGTTACAATACCATTGTTGCAACCATTACTGTCTATGACTTCGATCGCTACGACCACTGCAAATATTACCTGGATGTGGCGCGGACATCAGATTAATTATCAGACTGCTGGCGAAACGGGCGCAGCCGTATTACTCATTCATGGATTCGGGGCTTCCGTCGGACATTGGCGCAAGAATATTCCCGTACTGGCTGAAAGTTGTCGGTGCTATGCGATCGATCTGATCGGCTTTGGAGCTTCAGCCAAACCCCAACCAGGCGCAGAAATTGAATATACTTTTGAAACTTGGGGCGAATTAGTAGTTGATTTTTGCAAAGAAGTAATCGGTAGTCCGACAATATTAGTCGGTAATTCGATCGGGTGTATTGTCGCTCTTCAAGCTGCGGTAACTAATCCAGAATCCGTTCGAGGCGTAGCACTACTCAATTGTTCGTTGCGACTATTACACGACCGCAAACGTGCCAAAATGCCCTTCTATCGTCGCTGGGGTACACCAGTCCTCCAGTCTATCCTCACGGTACCAGCGATCGGTAAATTCTTTTTCAAGCAACTCGCCCAACGCAAAGTAGTTCGCAAGATCTTGCGGCAAGCCTACCATCACCCAGAAGCGGTGAGCGAAGAACTAATCGATATCTTGATGGCTCCAGCCGCCGATCCTGGCGCAGCGGATGTCTTTTTGAAATTTACTGCTTATTCCTGGGGGCCATTACCTGAAGATCTCTTACCCCAATTATCTTGTCCCGCGATCGCGATTTGGGGTGCTGCCGATCCGTGGGAACCGATCGCATTAGGGCGCGAATTGATGGATGTATCTACTGTTAATCAATTTGTAGAAATTCCCGATGTCGGGCACTGTCCCCAAGATGAAGCTCCCGAACTAGTCAATCCCGTTCTGAGTAACTGGATTAGTAAGTTGGCAAGCAAGCAATAATCCGGTTCTCAACAGCGGGATGAGCTAAAATTACCTTAATTAAATAAAGTTATTTCTGTACTGCATTCAGCCAAACAAACATGGTATTAGCAGAATCTAAAACAATTAGCTTTGATGATTTTATTACTTGGTTGCCAGAGCGATCTGCATTTCGCTATGAACTCAGAGATGGAGAAATTCTAGAAATGCCTAAACCGCGAGGCAAACATTCGGAAATAGCTGGTGAGATCTCTGGCAAACTATATCTAGAAGTTAGCCGATTAGGTCTACAATACCTAATTCCGAGAGAATCTATCGTCAAATCGATCGATGGTAAGTCTGGCTATGAGCCTGATGTCATCGTCTTGGATCGAGAACTGCTAGCTCAGGAAACACGCTGGGAGACTGAATCAATTATTACGCATGGTAGTTCGGTAAAATTAGCGATTGAAGTAGTATCCACTAATTGGCAAGATGATTATGCAATTAAGCAGATAGCCTACCAAGCATTAGGTATCCAAGAATATTGGATCGTCGATTATCTAGGATTGGGCGGACGAAATTTCATCGGTTATCCCAAACAGCCAACTATTTCAGTTTATTATTTAGTCGATGGTGAATACGATCTACATCAATTTAGAAGTAATGAGCTAATTAAGTCACCAACGTTTTCAGATCTAGAGTTGTCAATCGATAGAATGGTTTAAAATAATTATCCATGATAGAATTCAATCGATAAAATATTATGAAGCCTTTTTAGTTTAAGTTTTGTCCGTGGATATTCCCAGTTTAACCTAGAAACTTTTTTCGATGGCGGAGTTAAGTAGAAATTTAATTTATAGATAATGTTTCGAGTTGGGGATCTATCCGAAATTTTATGAAAAAGGTGTCTAGCCTTATATTCTGCCAACTTCCAACGAATAGACAGAAAATTTCTGTACAATAGATAAGAACTAATTCTCAGATGCTGTAAGGAAAGATGAGCAACATCAACTCTGGACAAGGTTTGTACAGCTTGAGTACTAAAGAGATTTATACTGAAGCAAAGATCGTATTCCAAGACTTTTTTATAGATCAGACACCGATCAATGCCTTTAAGCTCTCTATTATTCTATATCATTTAAAGGAGTGGATCGAAATAAGTGAAGAATCTAATGATGCTGAAAGAAGACTCTTTGACGATCTTAAAAACTATGAATTCTATGAAGTTCTAAGAACTATTGCAAACACCTCTAAGCACTTTGACTTAAGGAGCAAATCTTACAAGCAGGTAGTTGATAAGGGATTTAGACTTGGTAAGAGTGTTTTAGGTGAAAGACTTGGACAAGCTAATCTGGCTGTTGACTTTGAAGGTAAAGAAGTCTGGTTAAGGGAAGTTTTCGCTTATGTTTTAGAAAAGTATGCTAATTACTTTGAGGATTATGAAAGTATTTATCCATTGGAAAATTGAAAATCATTGAGATCTAATGCCTATGTTAATGATAAGTTGGGATGTTGGGATAAGCCTATCAACCACATGACACCGCAACTTTGGATACTTTTGAATCGCTGCTTCGGAGTTATCTGCATCCAGCGATCTGGTTACAACGATAAATTAGTCAGATCGAGTCTTGTGGAATCGATCGAGTTCTTGTAATATAAAAGTACCATTGAGCCGAGATCGATCGTGACACCTGAAATCATTACCCGCATCGAACAACTCCGCCTAAAGCTCCAGGCGGCTGGCTATGCTTATTATGTCCTCGACAATCCAGTCATGGAAGATGCCGTATATGACAGGTTGTATCGAGAGCTGCAAGATTTGGAGAGCCAACATCCCGAACTGGTGACTCCCGATAGTCCGACTCAACGAGTGGGCGAACGTCCGGCTTCAGGATTTGTTTCAGTCAAACATAATATCTCTCTATATAGTCTTGAAAACGCTTTTGACATGGCGGAATTTGCCAAATGGGAAGCAGGTTGGCAACGGAATATGGGGAGTAAGGAAAGTGCGGAATATGTCTGCGAATTGAAGATCGATGGTTCGGCGATCGCACTCACATACGAGAATGGATTATTAGTGCGTGGTGCGACGCGGGGTGATCGTGATACAGGAGAGGAGATTACCCAAAATGTCAAGACGATTCGATCGATTCCACTCAAATTAAATATTGAAAATCCGCCGCCAGTTGTAGAAGTTCGGGGTGAGGCTTTTTTACCGATAGCCGTATTTGAACAAATCAATCAGGAACGCGAACGAGCAGGCGAACAACTCCTCGCAAATCCCCGCAATGCAGCAGCCGGAGCATTACGCCAGTTAGACCCGAAAATGGTCGCTCAACGGAAATTAGATTTCTTTGCTTACACGCTGCAAATTCCGACTACTACCCCTCAAACCGAAATCCACAGCCATTTAGAATCACTGGAAATGCTCGAACAGATGGGTTTTAAGGTCAATCCTCATCGCGAATTATGTCCAGATGCCGCCAAAGTGGGCGAATATTACGATCGCTGGAATACCGAGCGGTTAAACCTGACTTACATGACCGATGGTGCCGTCGTTAAAATTAATGACTTCGCGCTGCAACAAGAATTAGGCTTTACTAATAAATTCCCGCGCTGGGCGGTAGCTCTCAAATATCCCGCCGAAGAAGCTCCAACGCGGGTATTGGATATCAGTGTAAACGTGGGCAGAACGGGGGCAATTACGCCCTTGGCGCACCTTCACCCCGTCCAATTGGGGGGAACGACAGTTCAGCGGGCAACGCTCCACAATGGCGATCGCATCGCCCAATTAGATCTGCGGATTGGCGATACGGTGATTATCCGCAAAGCGGGAGAAATTATTCCCGAAGTCGTGCGCGTCTTGACGGATTTGCGTCCGTCTGGGACTTCAGTTTTTAAAATGCCCAGTAATTGCCCTGTGTGTGACTCTGTAGTAGTTAAATCAGAAAAGGAAGCGGTGTTACGCTGTGTTAATCCTCACTGTCCGGCAATTCTCAAGGGGTCTTTGGTACATTGGGTGAGTCGCGATGCACTGGATATCAATGGCGTGGGCGAAAAGTTAATCGAGCAATTAGTCGATCGCAAGTTTGTTAATTCAGTTGCCGATTTATACGATTTAACTGTTGGCAAGTTGATGACTTTGGAGCGAATGGGTGAGAAATCAGCGGTTAAAAC
>JAJAZF010000224.1 GCA_026785875.1 Chamaesiphon sp.
AGATGGACAATGCAACTACTAGCAAAAGAGTTGGTGGCAAGAAAAATTGTCATATCAATTAGTAGAGAGACGATTAGAAATAAACTTAATCAGCTTGAGTTACATCCTTGGAAAACACAAAGATTCTGTATTCCAGAAGAAGATTTACCGCGATTTATTGCTCAAATGGAGGAGGTACTAGATGTCTATAGTGAACCGCCAGACCCAAATGCACCATTAATTTGTATGGATGAAGCATCAGTTGAGCTGACTGGCGATCTCTATCCAAGTATTCCAGCTAAACCGGGACAACCAAAGAAGGAAGATTATCATTATGAGCGCAATGGTGTTGAAGCAATATTTATGTTTGTCGATCCGATCTTAGGATGGAGAAGAGTCAGTAATCGTCCTCAGAGAACTCGCTTAGACTGGGCAGAAGAAATTAAACAATTATTAGATGAAGACTATCCTGATGCACCAATGATTAAATTAGTTTGTGATAACCTAAATACGCATCATATCGGATCTTTATATCATGCCTTTCCTGCGGAAACAGCCCACCGATTAGCTCGAAGATTATCGATTCATCACACACCTCGAAATGGTAGTTGGCTAAACATTGCTGAAACTGAATTGAGTGTTCTGTCACAACAATGTCTAGACCGCCGGATTAGTCGAGCAGATCTCCTTCAAACCGAGTTGGCGGCTTGGCAACAAGAACGTAATCAAGAACATGCTCAAGTAAAATGGCAATTTACTACCGCAGATGCTCGAATTAAATTGCATCATCTTTACCCACAGTTTTAGCCTTGTCGAGCCAGTAGGGTGGGCAGTGCCCACAAATGGGTTTCAAGCACCATTGATGTTATAAAAAATTGTATCGATCTACCGATCTATTTGCTAGTCGATTAGACACCTACTATATTAGCTTTTAACTTTAAGCATTATCAATTTCTCAGCTAGGAGCGATCGAATATTTTCCATCGACAGTTCGATTGACTGTAAAATATCACCAACTGTTAACTGCCCTTGATTCTTGTCGCAAGCTTGCAAAAAAGCGAACTCAGTATCAGAGAGGTTAACCAATTTCCAATCGCAATTAAATACATTCTGACTTTCCCAACCTTCAATACAAGGGTGACGATAAGGAATTGCCGCAATCAAAATCTCATCTTGCGACCAATCGATCGGCGTTGGAAGTGGTGGTTTAGCGAGGAAAAACTCATAGTGAGCGATATCAGTATCGAGTAGTTCGATCAGCCGATATTGTTGACGAATATCCAACTTTTGGGCGCGTTCTAGTGCTTCAGGTGCTTTACCTAAAAGTCGCTCTAGACTCCAAAAATCAGGATTAGAAAACCCCACAAAATCTAAACCAGAAGCATCGATTAGTTCAAATAATGTCTCAATATTATAGTCAATTTCCTGGGGATGAACGTACATATCCGCAAAACATTCATCCTTGTGGTTTTCCATCGCCCAGCGTTCTTGTTCCCGCTTCACGAGGCGATTATTTGTAGGGAGCGACGCAAATAGAGAACGACCGATTTTGACACCATCTTGATAGTCGCCGCGCTTGTCGCCCTGCAACATCCCGATCGCTTTTTGCATCAGTTCGATCTCCCACCGCCCCAACTCGCCATAGACAAAAATGTGCATCAACCCACCAGGGGCTAATTTGCCCGCCAAGGCTTGAATTCCCCGAATTGGGTCTGGAGTATGGTGCAGCACTCCAACGGAGTTAATTAGGTCAAATTCCCCTGGTAGCTGGGCAACATCGAACAGACTCAGATGGTGAAATTCTACCCGAGTTGCACCCGATCGAGCGCAGCGTTCCGTGGCAACTTTGAGCGCGCCTGGACTGAGATCGATCGCCGTTACCTGCGCCTGGGGATTGAGATGCACCAAGCTATCGGTACTCACACCCGTCCCGCAGCCAGCATCCAGAATCCGAATATCTCGACGCGCGGGCATTTGTCCGGTACAAAAATTATACGCCGCATCCCACTGCCACCGCCAGTTAAAACCTGGGGGCGGTTCATCGAGCAAGGGTTCGGGCGGGAAGGGATAGGTATCGTAGAGATTTTGAACTGCTTGACTAATCTGGGCGGGACTGGATTCCATCATCTCGATCGCTGCTGGGAATATCTGACTCGATCGTTATTGTATCTTTTTGGCGCAGCCTCTTCATGGATAAATTTTAGCGGTCAGCTTCAGCTACTAATATGTTAGGATATTTTTATCTTACTAATTAGCAGGATTCAATTATGAGTGCGAAAGTAAGCATCACATTAGATGAAGAAGTTTTGGAATTCGTGGATCGATCGAGCCAAAATCGCAGCCAATTTATCAACGAAATATTGTCCAAAGCAAAAAAGCTCCAACTGTTGAAAGAGCTGGAGGATGCTTATACAGAACTAGCAAACGATCCCGAATATCAAGCTGAGATTGAGTTATGGGATATTACAGTGGGAGATGGCATCGATGCCAAGGGGTGAGTTAAGGTACAAAAGAGGAGAAATCTGGTGGGTAAACTTAGATCCAACTGTCGGCAGTGAGACAGCGAAAAAGCGACCTTGTGTAATCCTTCAGAATGACGTGGGCAACGCCAGATCGAACACAACGATGGTTGCCCCCTTATTGAAAAGTTCCAAGACTTACCCTTTTGTGGTCGATGTTGAAGCGACGGTAGCTAATGGGCTAGATGAAACTAGAGGAATTCACCTCGAACAAATGCGGGTTGTGGACGATCGACGAATCGCTACTAAGTTAGGAATGCTAGAGGACAAATATTGGCGCAAAATCGAGAAAGCTGTGGCGATCGTCCTGGGGTTTGACGCAGTTTTTGAGTAGCTATAGAACCCATTTGAGATCTTTCCAATCCAACTCATCAGATCGAGAGATTGACAAGATCCTTTAGAGCCAAACATATTTTCTGTTTGCTAAGTGCAGTTGCGGTTGCTGGTACGCTCTGCGGTTGGGCGATCGTCAAACAGAAAATGCTCTAATCGATCGCTGCTGGGAATATCTGACTCGATCTTTATTGTATCTTTTTGGCGCAGCCTCTTCATGGATAAAATTTAGAGGTCAGATTCAGATCCGAATACGCTAGGATATTTTTACCTTACTAAGGTGAGTCCAAAGATCACATCCGTTCGAGTTCTATACCTTTGGTTTCTTTAATAAAAAAGGCAACGAAAAAGATTGAGATTGCTGCTGCTACTGTGTAAAGACCATATGCGGCACCCAGTCCAAAAGATTTCAACAGAGGTGGAAAGGTGGTAGAGACGACAAAATTTGCAATCCACTGTACAGTAGCAGCGATCGATAGGGCTGATGTCCGAATCTTGTTATTAAATATTTCACCCAAAAGTACCCAAACCACTGGCCCCCACGAGAACCCAAAGTAAAAAACATAGAGGTTGGCAGCCACAAGTGCGAGGATGCCAGCAGAGCCTCCCAGAGCTGGATTACCAAGGGTATCCAACGCTGCATTCCCAAAAATAACGGTCAAGATTCCTAAAGTTATGGTCATACCGATCGATCCTGCCAGCAGCAGCGGTTTGCGACCAAATTTATCGATAACAGCAATGGCAATCAGTGTCGTGATGATGTTAACGCCATGCTAAAGTGCGATTCGTTTAACCCAAACCGAGAAATCGGGGGACGGTTAGCTTCTATAGGGTAACTCATTTACGAGTCGAGTTCGCACTTTAATCCCTTATAGATGACAACTAAATAACCTTATGGGTGAGGGGAAGTATCCTAGAAAACTCAAGTCCCATCCACCAGATGCAGGTGTGAAAACATATTCCCCAAGGTAGCGACTAGTCCTCAGCCAAGATGTTAGCGGTTCGTCGAGTCACTCAGGATAATCAAGGTAAGAAGACAGCAGGAGTGGATGGCGTTAAATCACTATCCCCAGAGCAACGTCTCGCCCTGGTTAGTAAGATTAAGCTGGGTACTAGAGCAAAACCAACACGCCGAGTTTGGATTCCCAAGCCAGGGACTAGTGAGGAAAGACCTTTAGGTATACCGACAATGGATGACCGCGCTTTACAAGCGTTAATCAAACTGGTTTTAGAACCAGAATGGGAGGCAAAATTCGAGGCAAACTCTTATGGCTTTAGACCAAGCGACCCTAATAAAAATACTAAATCCCATCATCAGGGGTTGGTGCAATTATTACTCAACAGTCGTAAGTGAAAAGATATTTTCGCGAATCTGGCATCTTCTAGTTCACAAGCTAATCAAATGGGGAACTCACCGTCATCGTAACAAAGGGAAGGTCTGGGTTGTCAAGAAGTACTTCCACACTGTGGGAGGAGATAATTGGACATTCTCTACCAGAGATGGTGAAACCGCCTTGATATTACGGAAACACAGCGACACCGATATTAAACGGTACGTCAAAGTTAAGGGCAAAGCATCGCCTTTCGATGGTGATTGGATGTACTGGAGTACAAGAAAAGGGAATCATCCTGAAGTGTCTAAAAGGGTGGCAACACTACTTAAAAAGCAAAAAGGAAAATGTACCTTCTGCGGTAACTACTTTAAGGATGGAGATTCGTTAGAAGTTGATCACATCATTCCAAAATCAAGAGGTGGAAAGAATGAATATAAAAACTGGCAATTACTCCATCGGCATTGTCACGATACAAAAACAGCTAGCGATGGCAGTTCTGGCAACAAATCTACCTGCAATAGCGGTAAGCCTAAACCACCGTCAATTCCTAAATCTTGGTTTTGGATAGACGATATGTTGGTTACGACGTGTTAATGACAATGACCGTTTTACTGAGGAGCCGTGTAACGGGAAACTGTTAAGCACGGTTTTGGAGAGCAGTGGGGGTGGTGACACCTTCACTGACTTTAATTG
>JAJAZF010000225.1 GCA_026785875.1 Chamaesiphon sp.
GGTACCAGATTTGTTGGTGTTGTCTGAAGAATTAGCAACAGAGATGGATGGAGCGACTAGATCGATTGTATTGATGGATATGCCACCACCATTATTAGTAGTAGAAGTTGTCAGCCCGAATCAAGAAAAACGAGATTATCGTTACAAGCGGAGTGAATATGCTGCTAGAGGCATTGCTGAATATTGGATCGTCGATCCGATCTCGCGACAAGTAACGATATTAGAATGGGTAGAAGGTTTGTATGAGGAGAAGGTCTATCAGGGAGATAATCAGATCGAGTCAACTGTATTGGGAAGTCTAGATCTGAGTGTCGATCGAGTGTTACAGGCGCGTTAGAATCGGTTATACAGCTAAGATTCGAGCAGATCGATCGATTCTTGACACCAAGCTAGCCATTCTGTCTCGATGCTGATGCCTTGACGCAGGGTGATGTATCGATCGCGCCCAACATTGCTCAGTTGCGATCGATCGTGGAAAAACTTGAGATGCGATCGCTCGGTATGCTGTATCGGGTGATACTTTAATTGTGCCGCAATTGTCGCTGGTGAGACGATCGATCCGGCAAATGTTTTAACTAATAGTCATCTTTAATTTGAGTCCGCCAGGAATTATGGATCATAAACTATCGATAGTCACCGTGCGGCGAGTTTCTGCTGAGATTCTAGCAGCGTCAGCGACGCGGAGAGTTGCCAGACTAGCCGCAGGAGTAACATAGTTTGGCTTGCCATCGATGAGATGATCGAGGACGAGTTCGAGATCTTTAGCAAATAAACCTTTGCGTGCGCCAAGATCCAGTGGGGTAGAAGATCCATCCTGAATAAATACCCCTTCATCACCATCAAATATCAGTGCGCCCTTCTCCCCATGTACTTCAAACTTGCGGGAGTTTTGCCACAATCCTTCACCCTTACCATAGACGACTTCGCCGATCGCGTTGGTATTTTTGAAGCGCAATTGTGCTGTACATAGACAAGTTTTGTAATAATCACCGACACCACCCCAGTATTGATTGTTGCAGTTGACACTCTCGATCGAGCCAAACAAGTCGGTGAAGCGATGGAGCCGAGAAAGTGCCGCCATCAGGGGAAATCCGAACTCAGAGCGATGAAAAGTCCATTTATCAGGTACTGGACGCTGACAGACGATCGTGCTGTAGCGGGCGTAATGCACATCTCCTAGACGATCCAACCATTCACGCATCGTCTGGTGGAGTCCGCCCAAGAGTTCGATATGTTCGACATGGATCAATACTTTTTTTGCCGCAGCCAGTTGGACGATTTCGGTAGCTGCTTGAAGATCTAGTGCGAGTGGATACTCTACGATTGTATGCTTACCCGCCTCGATCGCGGCACGGACGATCTCACTGTGGTGAGCATTGATCGTCGCCACAATTACGAGATCGATCTCTGGCATTTGCACCAATGTCTGCCAATCAGCTACCGCTAATACATCGAAACTCTGGGCAAATTCTGCCGTGCGTTCGGGATTGCGCCCTGCGACGGCTACTAGCTGAGTGCGGCTCTCGGTGGCGAGACTTTGAGCGCGGACTTTGGCTGCAAATCCGGTGCCCACGATCCCAACGCGGATCGGGAGATTAATTTCTCCATAACTAGTGCTTTTAGACATAAGATTTTTTAATATTATAAAGCGATTGAATTAAACACCAAACTGAATGCCAGAAAATATTATAACTGCTACTCCAGTCCCTAATTCACCCGATCGCCAATGACTACTTAATGACGCTAACCATTGATAAATATAGGCTACAGGAGATTGACGATCGATCGGTTGCCGTAGAGGTATAAGTAATTAGGATGAATCCCCGCGATTTGATTACGAATACCATTCGACTTTAGCGGAACTTATGGATACAGATGGTGAGGTTTTCACTTAGTATTCAAATAGAGATGAAAAAAAACGCGCTTAGTAGGGCAATCCGATCGAGCGTAGTTACTCACAGATCTAGGCTGGCAGATTGTCTGACTATAGACAAATACGTCTGCATCTGCCATTATTTAAGCGAAATAGAGAGGAATCAATCTGACATGGCAACCTATAAAGTTACTTTAATCAACGAAGCCGAAAATCTAAACAAAACTATTGATGTAGCTGATGATACCTACATTTTAGACGCAGCCGAAGAGCAAGGGATCGACCTTCCTTATTCTTGCCGTGCGGGTGCTTGTTCGACTTGTGCTGGTAAAATCACTGCTGGAGAAATCGATCAAGCCGATCAATCTTTCTTAGACGACGATCAAACCGAAGCAGGCTATGTCCTGACTTGTGTTGCTTATCCTAAGTCTGATTGCACCATCATCACTCACCAAGAAGAACAACTCTACTAAGCTCCCGATGTCGATCTAGAGTTAATAGTTTAGGAGCGTGGAATTAGTTTAATTCCGCGCTCCTATCTTTTTTAGTGAAACTCGATCGCTGTCGTTGGTATAGCCTCTGTGTCAGCGCAAAGCGCAGGCTTTGCCAAGAGTGTCCCGTTGGCAAAGCCTCTCGTATAGGATGCGATCGGGCAATTTATCATCATACTTAGGAATTTGATAGCTAATAGTTTTACAGATGATAAATTCAGTGACGATCGAGATGTGAGAAGATCCTCTCCATCTGTAGAATAGGGAAGTTGCTGGATATTTGGAACTGATGACTATGGACGCGATTAAATTTGGGACTGATGGTTGGCGGGGTGTAATTGGCGCGGAGTTTACATTCGATCGATTGTTGATGGTTGCGCCGATTGCGGCGGCGGTACTTGCAGATACTTATGGATCTAAGACGGGTAATCGCAAGATTATCGTGGGATTCGATCGCAGGTTTATGGCGGAAACCTTTGCCAAACGGATGGCTGAAGCCGTTCGACTGGCTGGTTTCGATATCATGCTCAGTGATACTTACGCGCCTACGCCAGCATTTAGTTGGGCTGCACATAGTCAAAATGCCCTCGGTGCGCTGGTAATTACCGCCAGTCACAATCCTGGCGACTATTTGGGCTTGAAGGTGAAGGGTAATTTTGGGGGTTCGGTACCGCCAGAGATGACTCAGCAGATTGAAGCTAGGTTGGGCGAAACTTTACCCCCTAGTCAACCAGGAACCCTGACTACTTTCGATCCTTGGGCGAGTTATTGTCAGGAGTTGCGCGGCAAAGTCGATTTAGCCAGTATTCAACAATCGATCGCCTCGGGTAAATTAACAGTGTTCGCGGATGTGATGAATGGTGCAGCGAGTACTGGATTGGGTAGATTATTAGGTTTGCCGATTACCGAACTCAATAGTAAAACCGATCCCTTATTTGGTGGTGGTGCGCCGGAACCTTTGCCTAAATATTTATCCCAATTGATGCGGGTAATTCGTAGCCATCAGCATCAGCCTGGAATTCGGGTGGGTTTGGTATTTGATGGAGACTGCGATCGCATTGCGGCTGTAGATGGCTCTGGTGAGTTTCTCAGCTCTCAGATTTTGATTCCGATTTTGATCGAGCATTTAGTCAAACAGCGGGGCTTTACAGGCGAAATTATCAAGACGGTGAGTACCTCCAATCTCGTCCCGAAAATAGCAAAACTTTATCATCTGCCGATCTATGAGACACCGATCGGTTATAAGTATATCGCCGATCGAATGTTGACTACTCCAGTCTTAATTGGTGGTGAGGAGTCGGGAGGCATTGGCTATGGCAATCATATCCCCGAACGCGACGCACTGCTCTCAGCATTATATCTACTTGAAGCGATCGCCAAATCACAACAAGATTTAGGGGATTTGTACCGCCAACTGGAGATCCAAACTAACTACAATTTTAAATACGATCGCGTCGATTTACATCTGGAGAGTATGGATATCCGATCGCGCTTAATGGCGCAATTACAGCACAAACCATTTGACAAAATTGCTAAAATAGAAGTACGCGATCGCAATCTAACGGACGGGTACAAATTTAATTTAGCTGATGATAGTTGGCTATTAATTCGGTTTAGTGGTACAGAGCCAGTGCTCAGACTTTATTGCGAAGCAGCAACGATCGAGCAGGTGCACCAAACATTAGCCTGGGCAAAGGATTGGGCAAAGTCGGTTTGATAAGTCGGCGATCGTTGTATCAATCAAAAATCTAACTAGTGGACAATTTCCACGCATAGTTAATCATGAAAGTTTTTAGTTATTTAGCAACGATCGCCACAACAGTTATCACTGTATTAGCACCAAGCTTGGTGAGAGCACAAGGTGTTTTCGTGCAACCTTTTCCTTCGAGTGGTTATTCTTCGACTACGATTTATGTACCATCCGTCGCGCCGATTATCATCA
>JAJAZF010000226.1 GCA_026785875.1 Chamaesiphon sp.
CAGATAAGGATTCACGTCTGAGTTTGACGGGGGGGACTTGCACCCTCATACATCGAAAAGTTCAACTAGACTTGGGAGTCTTGGTTGGAGTTAATATGTACGGGCTTACACCGTAATTTTTAACTCAACGAATCGCACTAGTACTCTTCCACGCCACACCGAGCATAAATCTGTAATTTGCGATCCATTTCTCCCTCGGTATTGCCTTGAGATAAAATCTCAAATACTACTTGAGGAGCGATATTATCTTCTTGCCATTGTTTGTATGAACCCCGATCGCCTTTTGGTCTACCGAAGGCGATCATCACATCTGGAGCCACTCGATATTTAGGATTACCTTCGACGGGATACCATAATAAATCTCCCGCTACAAAGACTAGTTCTTCGTCACGAAACAACCAGTCTAGATTGGCATGGATCAGCATAATCCAACGGAACTGTTTGGTATTATCTGCCATCGGTTGCCCGTCACTGTCTGGATAAACTATCTGATTAGTAGCTAGCATTTAAATTATGCTCTTTCTAACTATATTTGTCTCAATTTTAACAATATTCCTCTGGGAAAATTGAGTTTAGCAAACTTGAGGAGTAAATTTATCAACTATTTACCAAACAGTAAGGGTTTAGAGCCTCCTGCCTAAAGGTGCGATAGTTGTTAAGAGGGAGTTTAAATCTCCCCCTTAACAACTTCGCTCTCTTGATTCGCTAAACCCTCGGGGAACCCTACGTACGGCGAATCGCTGTCAACACTTCGACTACGCTCAGTGCAAGCTGTCAACTGTCAACTGTCAACTGTCAACTATTTACCCCAACTTAGCTCGAACTACCATCGCGGTAATATTATCATGACCGTTGTACTCATTGGCAAAATCAATTAATCGATCGACTCCATCTTGAAGATTAGAATCATTAGATAGCAATGGTGCAACATTTGTGAGCCAGTAAGTTTCTAATAGTTGATTGTCAGTTAAACCATCAGAAGCTAGTAAAATTAAAGTATCTTCTTGGAGTTCAAAGAATCTGATATCGGGGGCGATATAATTGCGATCGCGCGGCCCAATTGCTTGAGTCAATTGATGAGAATCGGGACGACCATAAGCAATCTCTGGATCGACTCCACGTAAGATTTGTTGCTGTCCGACTTCATGATCGAGGGTGAGTTGGATCAAGCCCTGAGTAGGTGTAATCCCATAACAGCGAGAGTCGCCCACATGAGCGACGGCAATATTTTGGTCTTGAACTAGCACCAGTACTAGGGTAGTACCCATTCTGCCACTACCATGTGCTGAATTTTTTTGATTGATTTCAAATACCGCCTCATTTGCCGCCACAATCCCCTCACGGATCGTTTGCTCGTCGGGTAGGGTATCGCCCCATCGGGTAGCAAAATAGTCTCGCAACAAGTCTACTGTCATCGAGCTAGCTATTTCTCCGCCAGCATGTCCCCCCATCCCATCACAGAGAATATATAAACCCTGAGCGGAGATATTTTTGCCTTTAGGACTATCTTGACGCTCGATCCGGCTCACAATCCCGAAGCAATCTTCATTGTGGTCGCGTTTTTTCCCTGTGTGAGTAGCAGCCGCATCTTCCAAACCGATTAGCTTTTTAGCCAAGCCAATCGTCGGCGGATCGCGATCTATGCTCAAATCTCCTGACGGCTGTAGCGGTGCGCTTAGTTGTCGAGGCTCTAGTTCATAAGCAATTTGCCCCAGCCTGGATCTAACTTCCTCTACTCGTTCCATTTCGCCGCTCTGAATCGATTGGATCAGATCGAATAGAGATGATGAAGGTACTCGATCCGATGTATCGGAGCCGCCGCGAGCGGACTTATCAAACAATTTTTTCCACATCTGAGCCAAATCTGCCAGCTTGAGTTGGCGATCGGTAGGTTCTGGATACAGCCGTTGAAAGCAGATTCTAGCATCTTCATCCAGCAACAAATTAGCAATTTCCAATAAACTTTGGCGCATTTGCCACGGTTCGAGTGCTACCCATAGTTTCAGTGTATAGTCGAGCCAGTAGATCGTTTGGGAGATCGGGATTTGAGGATCGTTCCAACCATTTACCAATTGTGTCCATTTGCTCCGATCCTCAACGATCGTTACTGTTTTACCATCTTTGTCCCAACCATCGCGAATCACTGGAATCGTCCCTGGCAAACTTACTTGGAGGGCAATATATGCCTGAGCTACCTTAGGAATGCCATGACTATTCCAAAACTGCCATTGTCGATGTGTTTGGTCTGGTGATTCACCTGGCGGCGCGCTCTCATCATCAGGATGATTTAATGTGACGAGTTGTTGCTCCATCAATATCTCCAAGAGGGAATTACGGAAAGGTTGACGATCGATTACTCGTACTTGGCTAGAGTCGCTCGGTGTTAATAGTTGAATGACTACCGGATCGAGCAATCTATATTGACATTGAGGATCGAGATAGGTAGTCGCTACCAATGGTTGGCTGTCTGTAGTGGGATCGCCGCCGATCGAGAGTAGTGGCTGCGCCAACGGGATCGCCTCATGTGCCTGGATTGGCTGCGAGGGTAAGTTGTTCCGGCTGGGAGTTGGTGGTGGCTCTGCATCCCAAGGACTAGTCTCCAAATCATCGCCTGTTGTGCCCGATGACAAGTTTTCTGGGGCAATCTCCACAGGTGCGGCTAGTACTGGAGTGGGCAGATCCCACGGGCTAGCCAATTCTGTCTGGATGCTGCCACTAGGCTCGAGTCCGATGGCGATCGGCGATCCCAAATCATCACGCAGCGGTAGCTCGTTGGCGGAGCCTCTCCCCTGGAGAATCGCCTCTGTACCCGTTACGGCAACTGTTGAGGTGATATTTGCGGACGTTGTTGTCTGACTTGCTGTCGGCTCGATAATCGCCCACCAGTAAGTACCGCCGATCGCTTGGCAATGTGGACAACTTTGGGCATCGAGTTCCACACTACTACTACAATTATGACAGATATAGTGCTTGAGCGATCGACCACAACTTTGACAAAAGTTGTGATGTTCTGGATTTGACGATCGACAGTGGGGACAGGTAAGCATAGATATAGATGACAGCAGATTTCAAAGATGTTGGCTCACAGCCTCGCAGTTACGGATATCGAGTGGGATGTGTCAATAGTCAGCTCACCACGAGTCGGCTCTAAAGTATCTTCACAGCACCTGAGTCTGCCGAACTCGATCGCGGAGCGTGAGCTTTGCCCAATCGTTTTCAAACTTACTCCCATTCCCTGCTTTGCCTATTTACAGGATAATTGCGGCGAGGAGAAATTGACTTAAATTACATCTATTCTCTCATGTTTCACTCTTGAATTAATGTAATCTGGAGCGAACCCTCGGCTCTATATTCTAGAATTCCCATTCGATCGCCGCAAATTCACAATTTGATGGCGATTATGTCAAGCGTGAGGCGGATTTTTAGTGGCTACTGCTGGGATGGAGATCCGTTGCACAGATCCAGCAGACAATCTCGTCCTCATTAATCTTACTCAAAATGAGGGGTCAATTGTAACGTGCCCAACCCTAAATCGTCGTTGGATAAAGACTTAGTTTCGAGAAAGGCGATCGTTTCCCGCACACCTGGATTACCACGAGCTTTGCCTGTCAAACCCTGAGCCACGAGTAACCCACAATAACCCTGAGTTTTTTTGCTGCGCTGGTTCCACTTTTTGCGGGCTTCAATGTGTACCGCGCTTTCATTATAAAACTCGCCAAATAATTGCATTTCGCCATCAGCTAATTGGAGAATCCCCAAGTCAAAACTATCTCCAGCGATCGGATCTTCGCCAGGATTGAAGCAAATCCCCTGCAAGCCGCCAGCTTGTTGAATCCGCTCGATAATTTCCAGTGCTCTGGGGCGGGTGGTTTGGATTAGGATAATCGGCAATCCTTCCCCAGCTTGTGTGACTTCACTCGCTTGATGATAACTAGCAGAGCGGCGAATCAGATCTACTCGATCCCAGGGCATCATCCCCAGACTGATAAATGAGTTGTTGGGAATTAAGTCCTCACGGATTTGGAGTTCCAATGGATCGAACTCATCATCCCCACTCATTGCCAGGTGCATTTCTAGCAACTGTTGCGAGAGTTGGGGGAGTGTCTCGACAGTTATCTGTTCGATCTGGTTGGTATTGGGGACTGTCACGGGGATATGTGCCGTCAGACTGGGCAGATCGTCTGCTTGTAATTGCTGCCTAAAATCGGTGATAAACCCCTTGAGCGCGGCTAATGCGACCTGAGTGGCGATCGCTTCTTCCTCGTACAAGAAGGGGCGCATACCCTCCATAGGATGAATGTTTCCGAAGTTCGGCTCGATCTGTGAATTCGTCAATGTGCCGAGATCGTGCCCCAGATCGGGCGTAATTCTCCCAGGCAAAGGCTCCGCCACCGCATCGAAAGTCACAAAGATACAATCTTGAGACAGGAATGCTGACTCCATCTGGAGCGATTCATCTTCATTCAGAGCCATCGCCCGAAACCTTTGCAGGGAATCGACCGATCGATAGAGCAATACCCCATACTCCATGCCCAACATCCCCATCACCGAGACATAGAATTTTTGGATATCCCACCGATTTAACTCGATCGAGATTGCCTCATAATCAGCTAACATCGACCAAGGAGCTAAATCCCAAATTTCTCTAGCTGTCGCCCTGAGCAGCTCCAGATATTTGCGGGGCAATTTGGGGGTGCGCGCACCAGCCATATCTGTAAAGCGATGGAATAATTCATCGACAACTGGCAATTGAGGCACATAATCAACGACGATATCCAAGTCCTGAAGCACTCCCCGCAGGTAAAATTGCAACTGCCGATCGCGAACGATGATTTTCTGGGGACGAGCTGGCTGGCTGGGCGGTTGAGGTGCCTCCATCGCTTTAATTAATGCCCTGACGATCGCTTCTGTGCCCATTGTCGCATTGACGACTTCCATCGAGCGCACCACGCATTCAACCCCATCTACCCAAACGATCAGTTCCCGCCGCTGGTTGTCTTCTAACTCCGCAGCCTCCACCAACTGCGCCACATATCGCCTGTCTCCCTCCCACACGCTGGGAACTTGAGGGAGTTGCTGGAGCCGTCGCTGAGTGGAAGGACTAATCGCCGTCATAATCAAATTGTACTTAGGAACCGGAGCGTAAGCGGGATGATGAGCTAATATTACCAACACGTTTTAGTCAAGACTCGATTCTCGCAAGCGAGAGGCTACGCCAACGTGCCATCGGTGCGAGGATCGCTAAAGCATTGCCAAGACAAATCGTCACTTGTTATTTACGTCATATCCTCTAAAATCTGGAATAGATCTTTATTTTAAGTTACAACATCCGCCATTCTAATTTTATTGGTTAATTTGTAGCCATCACCTTTCGGGTCAGAGAAGTTAACATAGAGTTAGGATGAGATTTATATATAATCTTAAATTCACAACCAGATTGTTTACTAGGAGTCGATCGAAGGTCATGACTGAAGTAATTACAGCTAAAAAGCCCAGCATTCAAATGACCGACAATGCGCTGGCACACGTGCTCGCACTGCGAGAAAAACAAGGCAAAGATCTTTGCTTGCGGGTGGGTGTCCGCCAAGGTGGTTGTTCTGGGATGTCATATGTGATGGATTTTGAAGATCCCAGTCAAATTCGCGATGATGATGAAATCTGCGACTACGGCGGTTTCAAACTAGTCTGCGATCGCAAGAGTATGTTATATGTCTATGGTTTAGTCCTCGACTACAGCGACGCAATGATCGGTGGTGGTTTCCAATTTACCAACCCCAACGCCGCTCAAAGTTGTGGCTGTGGTAAGTCTTTTGGAGTTTAGGAAGGCTTTAGGCTTTAGGATCTAGGCTTTGGGGATTGGAACAGTTAGCACGCTCGTTAGTGTTCCAGTCCCGTCGTCCCAATTTTCTTTTTCCATCTCCATCTCCCAATCATGACTGAAACTATCACTCCTGCTGAATTATTTGACAACGCGATTCAGGACTATCAGGCTGGGGAGAAAAGTCCGGCACAGCTACTACCGATTTTCGTCGATATTTGTAATCGATCGCCAAAATTAGATAGTGCCTGGACATGTTTAGCCTGGTTGTACTTACTCGAAGATAAGCCCCAACTAGCGATCAAAGCTGCTCAGAAATCGATGAAAATCGACCCCTTCGACGCTCAAACGCGAATCAATCTCGCCGCAGCAATGCTAGAAACCAAGCTTTCTGGTGTCCGCGAACATATTGAAATGGCTAAAAGTCTCGTAGAGGCTGCGCCTGAAGTCCGCGAACAAGTAGTCGCAAATTTCAAAGATGGATTTGCCCGCAAACCTGACTGGGCAAGTCTCAAACGGATCGAAAAGTTGATATTTGAAGACTGATATTTCGTCCGATCGATTCTTCAAGTAGGGGCAATTCATAAAGCGGCGGTTTTATTCGGAGGTTCCCTCCGAATAAAAAAACCGACAAGACATTACCCTTACTTAAAGAATGGTTAATCTCACAATCTATCTTGTTTTTGAATTATGCAACCTGTAAATGAGTTGATAACTTCCACTCTATAATTCATAAATTCTAAAAATGTTAACCACCAAGACTCAATTAATCGGTTTAAAAGCCGATCGATTTCGACACCCCTTAGACTTAGAAGCAACTACTAGTCTGCGGAGACTTCCAGGCTTGGATTTGCTGGTTCGCAATTTATTAGGCGGCGTAACCGAAGACTTTTTATATCTAAATAACATTGCTGCTAGCGTCTTGATTGGCGAACAGCAACTTCCCCATATTCACAAATTACTAATTGAAGCCTGTCAGATCCTCGATCTAGAAGTGCCTCAACTATATCTCAAACAGCACCCAGCCCCAAATGCTTACACGATGGCAGTACGGGGTAAGAAACCATTTATTGTCGTCCATACCTCACTGGTAGACTTACTTACCCCTGAAGAACTCCAGGCGGTACTCGCGCACGAATTGGGACATCTCAAATGCGAACATGGAGTCTACCTCACCCTGGCAAATATTATCGTCTTAGCTACAGGCGGATTATTACCAGGGATCGGAAATGCGATCGCTCAAAATCTTCAGAGCCAGATGTTACAGTGGTTGAGATGTGCTGAGTTTAGTTGCGATCGAGCTGCTCTCCTCGTCAGTCAAGATCCCAAAACAGTAATATCTGTATTGATGAAACTCTCTGGTGGCTCCCCACTGCTGGCACCATTACTCAATGTCGATGCGTTTCTGGATCAGGCTCGTGCCTACGAAGCGATCGGGAATACTAGTTTTGGCAAAATGCTCACAGCCAGCCAAACCGAACAACTCAGCCACCCCGTACCCGTATTGCGGGCAAAGGAGATCGATCTCTGGTCGCAAACCGATAATTATCAGTCCTTGCTAAATAACCCAACTATGCGTTATGATAAGCAAGCTATAAATACGGCTGGCTGGCGGAATTGGTAGACGCAGTTGACTCAAAATCATCCGCGAAAGCGTGTCGGTTCGAGTCCGACGCTGGCCATAGCACTCAACTACCAAAATCATACCTAAACCTATTCTAGATTTGCGTATCCCAGAAACCCGACTTCTTCAAAGAAGTCGGGTTTCTTTGTGGAGTTCCCACTCCTAAAAAACTTGTTAAGGAATTCTTAGATCCCAGTTCCACCCTCTGGGGATCGCATATAGTGTCTAGAAGATGTGGTTTAACGTCTAAAAACTAGATGCCATGCGTAAAAGTAGCTTCCTAACTGCGATCGAATGTCATTTATTGGCGCAGTATCCCAGGCTGAGAATCGCCATCAGAATTTTTAGATTAACAATTGACTCGTCTGCGCGAGTGTTGTCTCAACCAATCTCATTCGTCCTTGAGATTATAGGTGTTCACATTCCAAGACTCGATCCGTCACTAAATACATTAACTAATCTATTGGGCACATCCCGATTTTAATGCCTATGAATAGCTTTCCCTGGTTGACAGCGATTATCTTATTTCCAGTTCTGGCTTCCCTCGCCATTCCGATTATTCCCGATAAAGATGGGCGGACAGTTCGCTGGTATGCTCTGATCGTGGGCTTGCTCGATTTTGTCCTGATTGTCTATACATTTGCCAATCACTATGATATTCATAGCGACCAGTTACAATTGGTCGAGAGTTATCCTTGGGTGCCACAACTAGATTTGAGATGGTCGGTGGGTGTGGATGGTCTCTCCATGCCGTTAGTATTGCTCACAGGCTTTATTAGTACGCTAGCAATCTTAGCAGCTTGGCCCGTTACCTTCAAGCCCAAACTATTTTACTTCTTGATGTTGGTAATGTACGGCGGACAGGTGGCTGTCTTTGCCGTGCAGGATATGTTGCTATTTTTCCTCGTCTGGGAACTCGAACTCATCCCTGTTTATCTATTCCTGTCTATTTGGGGCGGGAAGAAGCGACTATATGCTTCGACCAAGTTTATCCTGTATACGGCTGGCGGCTCTCTATTCATCCTAGTAGCTGCCTTAGCGATGGGATTTTATGGCGATACGATCAGCTTTGATATGCGGACATTGGCAGCCAAGGATTACGCCCAGAATTTCCAGTTATTTATGTATGCTGGGTTGTTGATTGCCTATGGGGTGAAATTACCGATTATTCCCCTGCATACTTGGCTCCCAGACGCACATGGAGAGGCAACAGCACCCGTCCACATGCTACTCGCCGGAATTTTGCTGAAGATGGGTGGTTATGCCCTAATTCGGATGAATGCAGGGATGTTGCCCGACGCTCATGCTACTTTTGCACCAGTGCTAATCGTGCTGGGGGTAGTGAATATTGTCTACGCTGCATTGACTTCTTTCGCACAGCGAAATCTCAAACGGAAGATTGCTTATTCTTCAATTTCGCACATGGGATTTGTCCTGATTGGGATTGCCTCCTTTACCGATATCGGGATGAGTGGCGCAGTCTTGCAGATGGTATCGCATGGCTTGATTGGGGCGAGTTTATTCTTCCTAGTTGGGGCTACTTACGATCGCACTCACACGTTAATGTTAGACGAG
>JAJAZF010000227.1 GCA_026785875.1 Chamaesiphon sp.
AATCCTCGCCCCATAACAATTGTGGCTCAAAGAAGTAATCAGCGGCGCATCGACTCTTTGGTTTCCTGTCTTGTCGAACTTGTATGGCGAGGAAACCTCGCCACAGTTCGCCGCTCCAGGTTGTGTGCGACAGCGACGCATCGACAAGGAAGGTGTCCGGGGGAAGCTTCCCCCGGCACACTTCCGCCTGGAGGGAACCTCCAGGTCGATGCGTCAAGACAAGACAGCGGCTGTCCTGGCGCATTACAAGGATGAAAATTCAGCCACTCCTCCAGCGCATAACTCACACTATCGCTAAGATCGAAGCTTGCGCGCCGCCTCGGCGGTCGCCACCTTCGCTCGTTTCCCCTTCCCCAAAATCATCAACTTCTGTTGCTGGGGTAAAAAATCCTCAATATTAGCACTGGCAATTTCCCCCCGCCGGAGCGCGTGACCCCAAAACAACAGCATAATCGCATAATCCCTCACCCCAATCGAAGTACTCGGATCGTTGGTCGAAGACCTGCCGGAGGCAATCGTATCCAACATCGCTTTAAACTGTTCGACCGAGATCCCCCTAGTATCGCGATAGCTTTCACTCTTGATGCTCTCGATATCGCCCAGATCGATCGTGGTTTTACCCAGCTTCCGCGCCATGTCCACCAAACTCTTAATCGCCGCCAGCCGAACATTAATCGTACTGGGTGCCAGGTTTCGATCGATCGAGTGACGGCGATAACGCAACACCATTTCGATCGCAGCATATCGATCTAGAGCTAGAAATTCCGCGATTGTCTCTGGACTCGCAGAGCCGTTGTAAGCAAACTGACAGAAATTCTCGAAGCTTGCGCGTCGTCTTCGACGATCGCCTTAACGTACTGCTTTCGGGTACTATCGGCAATCTTCAACTGCCCAAACTCCGCCCAGAGATTATCCGAAGCAACGACAGGAATAGAGACAGGTATTATTTTTTGAATAATTATCTCAACCATTTATTCAGACAGGAATAATGTTTCTATCTGTGAGAACTGCACTGAAGGTTTCGTTGGAAAATTCACCGTAAGATCGATCGAGCCGCCCATTGCAGCGATCGCCCCAAACAGAGTACTAAGTGTTATGTTTTCTCTATTTTCGACTTGAGAAATATACGATTGTTTAACATCTAATAAAGCTGCTAACTCTTCCTGTGTGAGTCCTGCTGCTTGTCGGACGGTACTTAATATTTTTAACTCTTTTTTAATCTTATCCGCACCAGCCTGGATCTTTGCTTGTCTCTGTGGCGAAAATTCTTGTTTAATTTGTCTGTATGTTCTATGTTGTCCGCTCATAAAAACTCGCCCCCACTTGTTTCTTCTAAATATTCTCTAAACCTGCGATCTGCAATTGGGATATTTACTTCATACCACCGCTTATCGCCTCGCTTATTTCCGCCAATTAGTACAACTGCTTGGCGTTGTGGGTCGAAGGCAAAAAGTAGACGATAGGGATCTCCATCATGCTGAACTCTGAGTTCTTTCATATTGGTAAAGTCAGAACCTTTAATCGTATCGACGTAGGGACGACCCAAAGCTGCCCCTTGCGCTTCTAAAACATCAAGCACCATCGCGATTGAGTCTTGCACATCAACATCCAGATCGACAAACCACACTTCAAATTCTTGATGAAAAACAATCTCCCATATCATATATAAGATATATCATATATATGTAATATTGTCAATATTTTTCGATCGCGATCGGGATACAAGTAACGGCTGCTATGATTTGGTGAAGCCGACTCTGTACAATCGCATCGCGAAATTCTGGATGTTGATGCAGTCTCATTTAGCTTGCCACTCCTGGGCGTACCAGAGAGTACTCAATTTCCCAAATTCAAACCGCGAGTAAGGATTCAAGCCCGTTCTCAACTGCTGCAATAAGTCCTTTGCATATTTCAACTCCTGTCCGATTGCCCCCAACATCGCTCGAACTCTCGGTGGTTCGGCATGAGCGATCTCAACTAATCGATTCTCTTTCAGAGAGGCTCCGGCAACGAATCGTCCAGGTACCCGAAAGTGATTCAGTAATTGCTCGTTTGTATCTGTGGGTGATAAGTCGCTCCATTCCCCCCGCGATCGCAAGAAGTCCAGTAAAGCTGCTTCGGTTGCGGATAAATTCTCCCAGGTAATCGGACGACGGGTAAAGAGTTTCGCTCTTTGTCCCAACCAAGCTGTCGGTAAACTATTGGCAGTAGTGGCGAAAGTCCCATCGTTGCCTTGGCTACCGGAGGTAATCGCGTTTTGAGTCGTAAATCCAAGTAAATTAGCGGCATTTACTCCGGCTGGATAGACGCGGGTTTGAGTGAGTTGATAGGGGAGTTCCGAGCGAACTGGTTGGCTGTAACCGAATCGAGTCGGGCGATGATAGTAGTAGTGTCCTTTGCTGATCCGTTGGAGGATACCTTCTTTAACCAGTTGGGTGAAGGTTTTAGCGATGGTGGCTGAAGGATAGTCGGATAAGTCTTGATGATTCCAAAATCTTTCCCCGCCAGAAAGAATCCGTTGGCGGATCGATTCAGTCTTAGTTAGGGTTTTCATCGCACTATTTCACACGTATCCGATACTGTTGGCGAATTCAAAAATCGGTCGGTTCAGGCGATCTCGAAATGCTGACAAGAGCATGTCGCTAGCTTCCGATGCGCCATTTTTTCAAAATGAGAACTGCGAGTTTGAGCCAGAGGAATCCCTTCGAGCCAAGCATAAACTCGCTCCAAATTCATCGCGGCTGCGGTTAAAACATGTTGGAGACGAGTTTTTTCTAAT
>JAJAZF010000228.1 GCA_026785875.1 Chamaesiphon sp.
CTTTGACACTAGCATACAATTGCTTGAATAATCGCTGTTGCACACTGTGATCGACGATCGGCAGTGGATAGCCCACACGATGGCGAGTTAGGGGTAAGATATCCCCACTGAGAATCAGCTTTGTATCTAGAGACTTCAATTCTGGCACCCACTCACGGATATAATCGCCATCTCGATCGAACTTTTGGGCTTGGGTATAGGGGTTGAAAATCCGCAATGGTTTGGGGTCCATCCCACTCGATGCGCTCCATTGCCAACCGCCATTATTAGAGGATAAATCTCCATCGATCAGATGTTCCATGAAGTATTTCTCGCCCCATTGCCAATTAATAATCAAATCTTTGGTGAGGAAACTGGCGACAATCATTCGACAGCGATTGTGCATCCATCCGGTTTGATTGAGTTGACGCATGGCTGCATCGACGATCGGATAGCCCGTTTCGCCCTGACACCACGCGTTAAACTGAGTTTTATCATCGCGCCACGGAAAGTTCTTAAAGGGTTCGCGGTAAGCCCCCTGGGCTAGGCTGGGGAAATGATACATTGCCTGTTGATAAAACTCTCGCCATGCTATTTCTTGTTGCCAGGTGGTAATCCCTGCGCGGGCTTCATCACTTCTAGCTTCCGCCATTGCCGCAGTTGTCGCCGCCCAAACGGTACGGATACCGATCGTCCCAAATTTCATGGCGGCACTCATGCTAGATGTCCCAGAGACTGCGGGATAATTACGTTGTTCGTCGTACTCTGATATCGCTCGATGACAGAATGCTGCTAATTTTTGCGCTGCTGCACTCGTACCTGGTGATTGGGCGAGGGGACTATCCCAAGTAAACCCTAAATCGGCTGCGGTGGGTAGATCGATCGTCGGTATTTGGGTAAGAGCTTGTCGTTCGACGGGAGTTAATTCACTCTGGGGCAGTTTTACCTCGACTGGCTCGGGTTTTGCTTGACTATTCCAGTTCCGCCAGAAGGGTGTGTAGACTGTGTAGGGCTGCTTGCTGCCAGTTCTAATTGTAGTTGGATCGTGGAGGAGTTGATCCCAATTGAGATAGATTTCGATACTTTGGGCTGTTAAGGCTGCGGTAACTCGATCGTCGCGAGTTTTGGCATAGGGTTCGACATCGTGATGCCAGTATACTGCTTTAGCCTTGAGGGTACTGGCTAACTGAGGGATTTTCTCGATCGGATCGCCATCGAGAAATAATAATTGACTTCCAGCTTGGTGATAATCTTGGGCGAGGGCTTTGAGGCAGCCGACTAGATAAGCAACTCTAGCTGGAGCTACATCCATTGACAAGATCGATCGATCGAAACAATATACGCCGATGACTCTAGCATTGGTACGACTTGCTTGCGCTAAACCAATGCTATCGGAGATTCGTAAGTCGCGGCGATGCCAAAATAAAACTAGATCTGACATTGAATTAGCCTTGAAGGTGAGAGGTGAAGCGGTTATTAAAATGGCGATCTATATCCCGCCCAAATCTCACCTCAAAAACTTAGAGTTTTACTCGCGATTGTTAACGGGGGAACCAAATAAGGAATTGACACCTGATGTAGAGAAATTGCCAAGTGCTTTGGGGACACTTCCAGCTAGGGCACCGAGCGCGATATTAAACAGTTTAGCTGGTTCTAACTCGTCCTTGACTAGATCCCACAATTGTCGAACCTCAGTGACATGAAGGCGATTGTCTTCTGTCAGTGCCATGACAATTTGGTTGCGTAACGATCGTCCTTCAGCAGACATCAGGAATTGTAGCCCTAATTGTGCGGTAGGTAGGAGATCGAAATTGCTGTCGCTACGAGCAATACCGATCATGTTTTCCAATCGTTGCCACTGGATTTTACCGTCTTTGACGATAACTTCTGTCAGCCGACGACGCATCTCTGGGGTTTCACCATTGAGCAATCTTTGAGCGACATAAGGATAGCCGATTTCGACGATCTTGAATTCTGGATTGAGACTGAGGGCTACACCTTCTTGGGTAACAAGAGAGCGGATAATTAAGGAAAATTGAGCGGGAATGCGGAAGGGATACTCAAACATCAATTCCGAAAATTCATCGGTGATGGTTTTGAAGTTGAAGCTACTGACACTTTCGCCGATCGCATTACCCAGTACACGCTCCAAGGCTGGGATAATTGGTGAGATATCAATATCAGGAGTTAAGAACCCAAGCTTGACAAAATCATCAGTCAGGGCGAGGTAGTCTTTATTAATTAAGTGAACTACGGAACCTGCGATCGTTTCTTTAGTATGTTGGGTGAGTTGATCCATCATCCCAAAGTCAATGAATGCCATCCGCCCATCAGCTAATGCAAATAGATTTCCAGGATGTGGATCGGCGTGGAAGAAACCAAATTCTAATAACTGTCTCAAACCAGATGATACACCAGCCTTGATTAATTTATCTCGATCGAGTCCAGCTCTTCTGATTCCATCTAGATCTGTTAGTTTAATTCCGTCAATCCACTCTAGAGTCAGCACGGTACGGCTAGTATATCGCCAGTAAATTGATGGGACTTTAACTCCAGGATCGTCTTGAAAGTTAGCCGCAAACTTCTCAGCATTACGTCCTTCATTCTCGTAGTCAATTTCTTCAAATAACTTAGCCCCAAACTCATCGACAACTATCGTCAGATTGTCACCTAAATTCAGTGGTAAAAAGGGTTTGATCCAAGTAGCAGCCCACCGCAATAAGTATAGATCGCGGGTGATGATTGGCAACAGATTAGGTCTTTGAACTTTGACTGCAACTTCTTCACCGCTGTACAGTCTCGCTTTGTATACTTGTCCCAGACTAGCTGCGGCAACTGGGCGAGGTGAGATTTCTTTATATAATTCTTCTACCGATCGCTTGAGTTGAGATTCGATGATCTGCATCGCTAACTCATTATCAAAAGGTGGTAGTTGATCTTGTAATTTGATCAGTTCTTCTAGAAATTCTTTTTTGACTAGATCGGGACGAGTTGAGAGTGATTGTCCGACTTTGATGAAAGTAGGTCCTAATTGGGTGAGAATTTCGCGGAGTTGATTCGCCCGTAAATTCTTATTTACTTCGGTGTTGCCAACCCATCGATCGAGTAGTAAGCCAATTGAGAATCCTGCAAACAACCAGACGATCGTTAGTGCCCGCCAAATAACTAACCATAGACGCTGATTGTAATAACTAGCAATTGCTTGGGGATCGTAACGCCGCAGTTGGGCAAGTTGTTGCTGACTCACGTTTTGAAGTTGTCTCCTACTCGATTAATCTGTATTCTGATAATTATTGACTGATAAAGTTAACTTTCGTTACGCTATTCCATATTATCTTAACTTTTTTGACCTAAAGAGCTAAATCATTCTTAATATTAGTATACAAAACTATAAGCTTGGTGATACTGGCGCGATAACCGAACCTACAATTGTCGAGTTCTTACCACAGCAATATTCACAGCTCATGTGAAGCGGCACAAGGCATGAGCTAGCTTCAATCTTGAGTACTCTGGACAGGGTAGTTAGAGTAGCCAAATTATGAATGATGCGGCATCTACAAGCCCGATCGAGCAGGTGTCTAACTGACTCAGGTATGTTTATGATAAATGATGGAATTGACTCCCCTAGGGTGGAAAGCACACCATCGGAGGTAAAGAGTCCCGATCGATATCCAATGGTTGGTCAGACACATTATCTAACATTTTTGTAACTATGCAGAGACTACTAATTACTGGAGCTAGTGGCTTTTTGGGCTGGAATTTGTGTCAACTCGCTCGATCTGAGTGGGAAGTGGATGGGACTTACGATCGACATCCGATCGAGATTTCAGATACCAACTTGCATCGCATCGATCTGACTAATCTCGATCGAGTTAGAGCTGAGATCGATCGGATCGCTCCAGATGCTGTAATTCATACTGCGGCTGCGTCTAGCCCGAACTTTTGTCAGTCTCATCCAGACCAATCTTACCAAATTAATGTCACCGCGTCCGCGCAACTAGCTCGGATTTGTGCGGCTGCAAAAATCCCCTTTGTGTTTACATCCACAGATTTAGTATTTGATGGGACTCAGCCACCTTATCTAGAGACAGATCCAGTCTCACCAATCAATATCTATGGGGAACAAAAAGTAGCAGCCGAACGAGATATTCTAACTGCTTATCCCCAAGCTACGATCTGTCGAATGCCTTTGATGTTTGGGATATCACCACCCACAGCTACCAGTTTTATCCAGCCGTGGATGAGTGCATTACGTTCGCACCAAAGCTTACAGTTATTCACAGACGAATTTCGGACTCCAGTAAGTGCTACAACTGCCGCTCAAGGCTTATTAATGGCATTGAAAGTAGCTCCAGGAATCCTAAATTTAGGCGGGAATGAGTGCGTTTCTCGTTATGAATTTGGCAGGTTGCTGGCTGAAGTGTTTGAGTTTGACTTATCGCTGTTGGCTCCTATTTCTCAGCGGGATTTGCTAATGGCGGCTCCACGTGCGGCTGATGTTTCGCTAGATAGTACTAAAGCGATCGAGTTAGGCTACAAATTAGCTCCACTCAGAGAACAATTAGAATTAGTTTATCGGCAAATGGCGGAATTGCTGTCAGACTAAAGCTACAACATCTAATCGCCACTAATATGAACGACTAATTCACGATTGTAGCGATGTTGGCGGTGTTCCCACAGATAAATTCCTTGCCATGTACCTAAGACTAATTTACCCTGCATAATTGGAATCTGTTCGGAGGTATGGGTAAGCGCAGTACGGATGTGTGCTGGCATATCATCTTTACCTTCAGCAGAATGGATATATTTACCATCTTCGGGAACTAGTTTCGCCAGGAAGTCAGCCAGATCCATTAATACGTCGGGATCGGCATTCTCTTGAATTACTAAACTAGCAGAAGTATGGCGGAGAAAGAGGGTACATAATCCGGTGGTAATTCCTGATTTTGTAACGATATTCTCGATCTGTGAGGTAATTTTGACGAAGGATTTGGGGGTACTCGGAATGGTAAGGAGTTTTTGGTAGTGAGTCACGATTAAATCAGTGGTGGGTGGATATAGCGATCCTAAATGATTGGCTAGATCGGTGTAGGGTGTGTTAGGCAACAGCCGTAACGCGCCAGGGTAACTATCGATTAACTAGTTAGATATTTAACGATCGAACTTGCGATCGAATGATTACCATCAATTGCTAATTTAGTATTTAATCTGGGTGGTTGTAATGGTTGGTTTAAAAAGTCCCAGTTAGTCGTGAAAAATTGGTCGGGACTAATTACTTGATGATAACTATAGTCTTGCATTCCGTTGAGGATAATTTCGGACTCAGCAAAACCAGAGCGAGTGAGTGAAACAATCGGGATTTCTAATTTTAGAGCTTCTGCATAGGTTGAATAGCCTGGCTTTGAGACAACTCGATCGCACAATGGCATAAAATCAACTGGACGATAAGATCGATCGAGAACTTTGACTAGGTTTGGTAAATCTGGTGCATGGGTATCGAGCGTGATAAATTGATAATCTGGAAATTGACTGACATTTTGATAAGGGATGGCATCTAGACTCAATCCGCCAAAGGTAAGTAAGATCGTTCGAGATTTTGGCTGATTTAGATTAAACTTAGCTTGAATTTCGGCTAGTGAATACTTAGGATCGCCACCAGTCAAGCCGACATCTTCGATAACTGGAAACCGATCCATTGACTCATGCAATGGAACTCGAAATAACCGATCGCATTGTCCGTAACAATCACTAATCCAATTAGCAAGATCGCTAAATTCTTGACCCCAATCTCGGTAAATAAAGTCCCACCCAAAATTACCTGACATCCAACAGGGTACTCCTAATTTTTTAGCAATTAAAGTTGCTAATGGCGGAACGTCACCAAATACTAAACTGACGTTATGCTCTTGACAAAATGCTACTTCCTCAGCAATTATTTCGTCTTGTCTGGCTCTAATACCTTGCCACAGAACTAGGGTTGCGTCCAGATCCATTTTCAGACTATCCGCTTGAACTACTCCCACATCAAAACCGCGCTGACGATAGATAAAATCACCATCAATGTAGCAATCTAATAACCATTTAGGAGCTGTAGTTACGAGAATTAGTTTAATTGATGGTAACAGTTTTTGAAGTTGTCCGGCGATCGATGCAGTTCTCGCAGCATGACCAAAACCGTGATTGGTAATCGCAATATAGATCGTAGGTGGC
>JAJAZF010000229.1 GCA_026785875.1 Chamaesiphon sp.
TGGAAAAAACACAAAACTCATATTATCCGATTTCTTTTGCGCTTCCATTTGGAGCTTGTAAACCTCACTCAGCGGCACCACCGCGATCTGAGCGACTTTACTCTGCTTTGGTTGGTCTTTTTTCAATTTTTTCAAAAAAGATGTTGCATCTTTTAACTCCATATATACTGGAGTAATCAACCGAGTTTTTCCACCAGCCGTAACGCTTTGTTGGAGGAAATTACCAGTTCCATTGGTAATTGTAAAAACTGGTACTTTCTGAAGTTTTTCGACAATTTGTGCTTCTGGCAGAGCTTGGGCTGGGAGTGGTGCGATCGTGAGTAGGGGAGCACTCATGCCTAAGATGGCGATCGGGATAATTAATGATTTGTACATTGGATGATATTTAGAAGGGGCTAGTATTTTGACGATCTCGATCGATCTATTTAAGCTGGTGCTGTCGATATTTTCTAGGATGGATTACACTACCGACTGATAATTTATGCTTAAAATTAATTAATGATAATAACTAACGACTACTAAACCAACAGATTGTTTCCACGCGCTGGATCTCTACTGATGCCAAGAAAGATGCTACTCGCTAGGAGCAACACCTTTCTAAATATTTCATCGATGTGGTTTACTCCCCGGGCAAGGCTCGAACTTGCGACCAATCGATTAACAGTCGATCGCTCTACCACTGAGCTACCGAGGATTATGTTTGGGTGTTTTCTACACTTTGTCCATCATATCACCATCTTTCTGAACTTGGCAAGTATATTCTTTTATCTTTTTTACGGTAAATTGAGAAAGTGTCATTTTATCGTTAGCACAAGCCGATCCTCATCAGCAGGAGAGTGGCTGGTAAGCTAACTCGTTTCTGTTGCTTATGGATTTAGTCATTGCTGTTAGCTACTGTAATTGTGCGATCGCGATTGTCGTTCTCATCATCACCGTGTGGATCGTCCGTTTGCGTAAGCAAATTATTGAATTGGGCACATGGTGCGATCGATGGGAAAGTGACTGCGATCTACTATTGAGCGCGCCAAGATCGCTGGCTGCAAGCCGGATCGAAATGCTGCGCCTCCGCCAGATCTATCAACAACAATTACTCACACTCGATCGAATTCAATCCCTCCGCTCATTTGTGGGAATTGCGAGATCTTTAATTGTCAGCAGACGGCGAAAAGGTGGGCGATAGCAGAATCCAGGCAATCGCATTATCTGCTGGAGGGAACCTCCGCACCGCGCAAGCCGCTGTCAACTGTCTTGATTGGCTGTCTTGTGTTGATTCGCTAAACCCTCGGCAAGCCAACTCGCCTTTGTCACAAAGGCGAGAGAGGAGCGCGTTGGCAAAGCCTCTGCCTCAGCAGAAGCCGCTAAACCCTCGGCAAAGCCTACGTGCGGCGAATCGCTGTCAACACTTCGACTACGCTCAGTGCAAGCTGTCAACTGTCAACTGTCAACTATTTAAGGATTGACTTGAATGCGTCCTTGACAGCGCAACTCACTCGCCGCGAGTTGGAGTTGAGTAATATTGAGATCATTGCCGAGATCGATTTGATAGCTATTAATTTTACTACCAGGGAGATCGATCGAGCAGGTAATAGTCAGGGGATCGAGGTCGAGAAGATGCCCATCGCGAACCGCGATGCCCATCGAGATCTCGATCGGTGCTATTTGACCCTCAATAGTCAAATTTCCTTGTAACATTAGAGTATGTGGGGCAAGTGCAAGCTGATACCAGTCGATGAGCCAGTTGGTTTGGTGGGGATTTACCGCTAAAATCTGGGTGAAAAGATCCGTAATCGCTTGTGATAGCAGTGGCGCAGTCAGAGAAGCCTGTAAATCGGCTTCGCTAAATTTTACCTCAGCTATGACAGCAATCGGTTCTAGGAGCCGCAATGGTTGACCTTTGAGAACTTGTGGTAGATTAATCCGAATATTCTCAGCAACTAAGTCGATCGATCCGAGTGATAATCCTTGATAAATTGCCCCAACAGCAACAACCGCCACCCGTGGAATCGTCCCACCCAAAATTTGCCGACTTCCGCCCTGAATATCCACTTGGAGGGAATCTACCTGCGATACTTGCGATCGTAACCAGATCCGACAAGCAGGAGCTAGTACCGAACCCACAATTCCTCTAGTTTGATTTGTCAATTCTAATCTATCCGTGTAATATTTCTGCAAAAGAGTTTACATGTAAATAGTCGCTAATTGTTAGTGAATACTAGAGTAATGTATGAACAGCTATTCCCTATCCCCGATCTCATGAGTGCCAGGATCCAGAAAATTTTATCTCAATGGGGAATTGCTTCCCGTCGGCGTGCGGAGCAGCTAATTTTGGCTGGAAGAGTGCGGGTAAATGGGGAAGTAGCGATCTTAGGACAAACAGCCGAACCGACTACCGATCGGATAGAAGTTGATGGTAGACTAATCGCAATGCAGAGCCGACCTGAGCCTGTATATTTACTACTGAATAAACCAGTTGGTGTAGTATCAACCTGTTTCGATCCCCAAGGTCGTCCGACAGTGTTGGAATTATTACCACCTCAATTGCGAGAATATGAAGGAATCCATCCAGTCGGTAGATTAGATATTGATTCTAGTGGCGCGTTATTACTCACCAATGATGGCGATTTGACATTTCGGTTGACTCACCCGCGCCACAGTATTAGTAAGACCTATCAAGTCTGGGTCCAGGGTCAACCCTCAAACGTAGCACTAGCTGCTTGGCGGAGTGGGATCGACTTGGAGGGGCAATATACTTTGCCTGCTCGGGTTGTGGCGATCGCACATCAAGACGATCGCACCTTGCTCGAAATTATTCTCACCGAGGGTCGGAATAGACAGATTAGAAAAGTTGCAGCTCAATTAGGACATCCAGTCTTGGATCTTCATCGTACCAGAATTGGCAACATTAGCATTGATGGCGATGTAGCGGCACCAAGCCAACGCTCGATCGCCAGCGGTGCTCACCGTCATTTGCAATCGGTAGAACTTCACAGCCTCTATGGGGATCGGGTGGCAGCAACCTCGCCTAGCAACGGCGAGGCTCCCACTTATTAGATTCTCAGAGCCAAACCCCGACAATCATCCCGCACAACTACCCCAAAACCCGCGATCGTGACTCTACTGGCACCGCTCAAGCATATTGCCGCCCAAAAATTGTCTCAACTGGCAACTTTTGTAGGCTCCGCATCTCCCCTGAAGAATTTACGACCAAAACTACCAGTCTCTAGCGAACCCGAACCGATCACCCTACCGCCCACCCCTAGGGAGATCTTAGAACAGATTGGTGGCAATTTGCGCCAATTGAGAGAGCAGCATCATCTGTCGATCGAGGATATCTCCGCACGGACACAGATTCAACCTCGGTTGATTCAAGCGATCGAAGAAGGTCATATTGAGGTGCTACCCGAATCTGTCTATGTCAAGGGTTTGATCAAAAGGTATGGAAATAGCTTGGGATTAGATGGCATGGCAATCTCCCAACAGGTACCCAAATGGGAGCCAGAATCAGCAACTTTCGAGCCTGTAACAAAAATGCAGATGACAGGCTTTCATGCTGCAATCCGAGTTAAGCCGATCCATGTTTATTTGGGCTATACACTGGCGATTGTGGGGATTTGTGCCGGGACTTCTCAGCTACTAAATAATGCCATCAGACCGCCAGCTAGAGTTGAGGTAGCTGTCATCCCACCGCGTCAACCAGTGGGGATCGTCATCACAAATTCGACTGGGGCAAAAATTTGGATCGATCGAACTACCAAATTTACTGGCAATGTCAAAGTTGGGACGCAACTGAA
>JAJAZF010000230.1 GCA_026785875.1 Chamaesiphon sp.
ACCACAGATTAGGGTTAAATTTTTCAATCGTAATGCTAGTGGCTCATTGAGAACTGTCGGATCGTATCTCCATTCCCAATTCCCCTCAGCCAAACCTGGGAAATTCATCCGCGCGTCACCCCCCAAACCCAAGACATCTTGGAGCGGAAAGATCGCCAGATTTGCGACAGAAGTCATCGCCAAGCGGATCATATCCCACTGGATTCCAGCCGGACAGACACCACCTGAATATAACAATAGTCGATCGCGTTCGACACCGCTTAATTTTTCAAACCAACCGACCGTTGTATCATTGTCATGGGTACCCGTATAGACAACAAAGTTGGGTGCATGATTGAATGGTAAAAATGGATTACCATTGTCCGAGCCGAATGCAAATTGGAGGATCTTCATCCCTGGAAACCCAAACTGATCCCGCAGAGCTTCCACATCGGGTGTAATTACTCCCAAATCCTCAGCTAAAATCGGTAAATGTCCCCATTTTTGTTGGATGGTGGCGAATAAATCTGCACCTGGAGCCTTAATCCATCGCCCATTCATAGCTGTAGTTTCGCCCTGTTCGACTGCCCAAAATGCTTGGAAACCGCGAAAGTGATCGACGCGAATCACATCAACTAATTTCAGGAGCGATTCAAATCTTTGAATCCACCAATTAAATTGGGTATTTGCTAGATTTTCCCAGTGATAAACTGGATTTCCCCACAATTGTCCAGTTTCGCTGAAGTAATCTGGTGGAACGCCAGCCATGAGTGCGGCTGCACCTGTTTCGGGATCGAGTTCAAAGAATTCTTGATTTGCCCAAACATCGGCACTATCATGAGCGACATAAATTGGAATATCGCCGATGATTTCAATCCCACGTTCGTGAGCATACTGTCTCAATGCCGACCACTGTTCAAAGAACTTGAATTGAATGAATTTATGGTAACTAATTTGGGGCTTGAGATGATTTTGCCAGTGAATGAGCGCAATTGGTTCGCGCTTGACTAAATCTGGCTCCCATTGATGCCAGCTCTTGTTTTCATGCTCTTCTCTCAAAGCCATAAATAATGAATAATCATCCAACCAATGGATCTGACTTTGACAAAAGTTATCAAAATTAGTTTTTTGGTCGGCATCTGCAAACGTTTGAAATTGCTCGAATGCTAAATGAAATAGTTTGGTCTTAACTTCGATCGCTAGTGAAAAATTTACTTTATGATCGGCAAAGTCTGGTAAATTTTCTAAATCTGTCGGAGCCAGTAATCCATCATCTAATAGTTTAACTGGACTAATCAGCAAGGGATTGCCCGCGATCGCTGAATAACACATATATGGCGAATTTCCATAACCCGTCGGCCCTAATGGTAAAATCTGCCAATATTTTTGCTTGGCATCGTGCAAAAAGTCAATAAATTTATACGCATCTTCACCTAAATCTCCAATCCCAAATGGACTAGGTAATGAGGTGGGATGGAGGAGAATTCCACTGAAACGAGTCATAGAGGATGGGGTAGAGGGTAGGGACTTGACTTAGGCTGAGATCTTTACCCCCCAACCCCCCTTATAAGGGGAGGCTTTCCAACTCCCTCCCCTTTATAAGGGGAGGGCTGGGGTGGGGTACAAGTCTACGCAGCAACTCAAAAAATTAGAACTTCAATACCTTCGCTACTGTCTGGACATCCTTGTCGCCACGTCCCGAACAATTTATCACAATCTTGGGACTACCAGTAAGCTGAGGACAGAGAGTTTCGAGATAGGCAATCGCGTGGGATGTTTCCAGCGCGGGTATGATCCCCTCTAACTGGGATAACAATTGAAACGCATCCAAAGCTTGAGCATCGGTCACACTGTAGTATTCCGCACGTCCCAAATCTTTGAAATAGCTATGTTCTGGCCCTACACCAGGATAGTCTAATCCGGCACTGATCGAATGCGCCTCAGTAACTTGACCATCATCATCTTGCAATAGATAACTCATTGCTCCATGTAAAACGCCTGGACGACCTTTAGTGAGCGTTGCTGCGTGTTTATCGGTATCCACACCTTCCCCAGCCGCTTCCACCCCAATTAGACGCACAGTCGGTTCATTGACAAACTCGTGAAATAGTCCCATCGCATTAGAACCACCGCCGATACAAGCCAGGAGAATATCTGGTAAACCGTTCCATTTTTCGATCGCTTGTTCGCGAGTCTCGCGCCCGATAATCGCATGAAAATCACGGACGATCATCGGGTAGGGATGAGGACCAGCAACCGATCCGAGGATATAGTGCGTCGTCTCGACATTAGTGACCCAATCCCGAATCGCTTCACTCGTCGCATCCTTGAGCGTACCAGTTCCCGCCGATACTGGGTGTACCTCGGCACCTAGCAGCCGCATCCGAAACACATTGAGTTCTTGACGTTCCATATCTTGAACGCCCATAAAAATCATACAATCTAGCCCAAATCTAGCACAGGCGGTAGCTGTAGCAACTCCATGCTGACCCGCACCCGTCTCAGCAATTACCCGCTGTTTGCCCATCCGTTTGGCGAGTAATACTTGCGCCAGAGCGTTATTAATTTTGTGAGCACCAGTATGATTTAAGTCTTCTCGTTTGAGGTAAATCTGGGCACCAGTGCCATCGGGACGCGCATAACGTTCGGTCAGGCGTTCGGCGAAATAAAGGGGGCTAGGTCTGCCGACATAATCCTTGAGCAGTCCGTCGAGTTGTTTTTGAAATTCTGGATCTTTGGTATGTCGATAGTATTCAGCCTCAAATTCGAGCAATGCTGGCATCAGCGTCTCTGGGACATATTTCCCCCCAAACTTGCCAAACCGACCGAGACTGTCTGGCTGCTGGAGTGGTAACTGACGATTTTGGCTGGGTGAGAGGGGCGTTTGGGTCATGAGGGGATCGAGTTTAAATAGTGAATATCTGATTTAATCGCAAAAATACGTGAAATCGATCGGCTCCGACTATTATACCGTTGCTGGATTGAAGCGATCCACACCGCCTTACACCAGATCGATCTCTTGTGGCAGAGATTAGAGGTGAGAATTTCCCCTAGATTGGGCGCAAATCTTAGCTCATCTCTAACATCCGTTGCATCGGACGTAAAGCTGCTAGTCTGACATCTTCAGCCATGATAATTTCTGGCGATCGAGTCTTCATTGCCAGATATAATTTTTCTAGTGTATTCAGTCGCATATGCGGACATTCATTACAAGCACAATTATTAATCGGCGGCGCAGGGATAAACTGTTTCAGCGGTTGAGCCTTCTGCATTTGGTGAATAATCCCTGGCTCTGTGGCGATAATGAATCGATCGCTCTGACTCTGTGCTATGTATTTTAATAACGCACTAGTCGAACCGATAAAATCAGCATGACGCAATACCGCTTCTTCACACTCTGGATGTGCGATGACTTCAGCATCAGGATAGTTGATTTTTAGCTGCACCAACTTCTTCTCAGAAAAAGTCTCATGCACTATACAACTTCCCTGCCATAGTACCAGATCCCGCTCGGCTTGCTGCATCACATATCGACCTAAATTGCGATCGGGTGCAAAAATAATTCCCTGTTCGGGTGGAATTTGCTTGACAATTTTTACAGCATTAGAACTCGTGCAAATAATATCACTCAGAGCCTTAATTTCCGCAGTACAGTTGATATAAGAAATCACAATATGGTCGGGATATTTTGCTTTAAATGCTACAAAAGCATCAGGCGGACAACTATCAGCCAGCGAACATCCCGCTGCTAAATCGGGTAATAGTACCAATTTATTCGGATTCAAAATCTTGGCAGTCTCAGCCATAAAGTGAACGCCAGCAAACACGATAACATCAGCATCGGTACTAGCCGCTCTACGGGATAATTCTAATGAGTCCCCAATAAAATCCGCTACATCCTGAATCTCTGAATCCTGGTAATAATGTGCGAGGATCACCGCATTGAGCGATTGCTTTAATTCCTGAATTGCCGCTACCACATCAACAGGAATGAGATCTCGATTAGCAGTTGGACGTGCGGTGGCAAACATTTGGGTTGTAAGTATGGGGATATTTGGCTCGGTCTATTTCAATTATAGTAGATTCTACCAAAATACCAAGTTGTCAGTATAGCACTAGCTAAAAGTCACAGCAAAAAGCACTAAGAACGCTGTCTTATTGCTGATGCTCGATTCGATTACATCGACAGCTCGAGCCATTCGCTCGAGCTAGAGTTTATTGGTAGCTTGAAATTTTCTCCGCTATACTTGCTCGTCAGGGGTAAAGTTTCCACCCCACAATTTGGGATCGCTGTTTCCAGGGGTAGCCCAACTGCAACGAGGCTACTGCAACGAATCTCTGTAAATTTTAGACAACTTACTCGAATCGCAGAGCTTTACCTTTGATGTCCGATCGAATCGTCCCCTGTTCATAGACAATATTCCCATTGACGATCGTGTAAACCGGATAACCCGTCAGGTTCCAGCCTTCAAAGGGACTCCAACCGCATTTACTGACGATATCTTGACGTTCGATCGGGTGATAATTTTCGACATCTACTAGTACTAGATCCGCATCATAGCCGATCGCGATCGATCCCTTATTCGGAATATGATAAGCCTTGGCAACAGCCGTAGACATCCAATTTGAGACTTGCTCGATCGTACATTTTCCGGCTACTGCTTGGGTGAGCATGACGGGGAGTGCTGTTTCGACTCCAGGCGGCATACCCGATGGGGTATTAGGATAGCCTTTGGCTTTTTCTTCGAGCGTGTGAGGTGCGCGATAAAAAAGCCGTAATTGACAAAGAATTTACGTTCATACTCGATCGTCAAGAATAAAGGGCATAATGGTCTATGGACAAAACAATTTTCTCAGACATCAATATTTCGCAGTTGCCTTAGCTAGCGATCGGATCGGAAAATTTGCACCCAATGGCTTACAGTCTAAAGGCAACCATCGATAATTGTTTGTTGC
>JAJAZF010000231.1 GCA_026785875.1 Chamaesiphon sp.
AGGGCGGGATTCGATCGCTTCAACTAGATATTCTGTCTGAGTCACAGCGGTGCTAAGATTAGTTGCTTCTGGCTCAAAGTCACCAATTTCGACAATCTCTAGATCGAGATTTTCGATCCGATCTCCCGTAACGACTGTTTCTAGCGAGTGATTTTCGATGGTGGAATCATCATCGACGAGTGAGAGCCATTCCGATGCACTGGTAGAATCGGTGAGTGCTTCAGTGGTGGAATCATCATCGACGAGTGAGAGCCATTCCGATGCACTGGTAGAATCGGTGAGTGCTTCAGTGGTTGGGGCATCATCGACGAGTGAGAGCCATTCCGATGAAGATCCAGTAGTAATGTCTGTGAGTTGCTCTCCACTAGTTGAATCATTTGTAACTAAGGATAGCCAATCTGATGAATTATTTGATTCGATCGATTGTGTAGATCTCGATTCTAGATCGCCTTGTGTCCAAGCAGCTAGTTCTGATGATACCTCACCCCCAACTGAACGATCGCCACCAACGATCGCGATTTGGGCTTGTTGAAAATTAGTTAAGACGAGCGGTGCTAGCTCCAAAACTCTGTCTGGATGGCGTTCCAGAGCAGCCAGAGTAGTCTTGGCAATTGCCGCAATCCCAGGGAGGCTATAAGAACCACCCAATTCTAATAAGAATTCCGCCAGTGAATTGAGGCTGTCATGCACTCGCGGGGTATTTTGGCTGGCAATCGCCGCAGCTAGATCTTCGAGATCGTGAGGGATACTGTCGGTAAAAATCGACCCGATCACGTCAAATCCTAGCTCGGCGGCGGTAGGTAGTGGGGTATCGCGTCCAAAGAAGTCGCCCAAATGAGCCTGAAGTCTGGCAAATAGTTCGGCTGTCCGTTCGAGGGTGGCTGCTTCGTCGTAGGGAACGCCCGCGAGTAAGGCACTCAAGGGGTCATACAAGCAATCGTAGCCCTCCATCAAGAGTAAACCCAGTTGGGGATCGATTTCTAGTTCGGGAGGATAGAGAGCCTGGAAGACATCTTCTAGGTGATGGGCGATGGTTTCGATCGTTTTGAACCCACAATTGGCGGCACCACCTTTGATAGTATGTGCTGCCCGCATCAGGGTATGGACGCGCTCGATCGTTTTGGTTTCTACCAGACTGAATAGGGTTTGCTCGATCGTTTGGAGCAATTCCGCCGCTTCGATCTCAAAATATCGATCGAGTGACTCTTGAAAATCTAGATCGTCGGTCATAAGTGGTGGATGGTGGATGGTGGGTGGATGGTAGATGGTGGATGGTGGATGGTGGATGGTGGATGGTGAATGGTAGGTGATGGGTTGTGATGGGCGGTGAGATCGGAGCACCTTAGGTACTCATCCTGATTTAAGTAAGGATGCTAGAGAGAACGCACAAGCGTCCAATTCTAATCACTTATTCACTATTTCCACCATCCACTCATTCACTATTTTCACCGCAGCGCAGGGGATTTAGAGCAAACACCTTGAGGTGGATTGTTTTTAGGCAGTTGCTCCAATCCCCTGCTTAAAAACTTCGCTGTCAACACTTCGACTACGCTCAGTGCAAGCTGTCAACTGTCAACTGTCAACTGTTAACATCCACCATCCACTTCCTAGTCAACTCTAAAGCGACTGACACTCGTCTCCAACACTTGCGAAGTGGTGAGTAACTGTTGGCAAGATTCGGAGATTTGATTCGCGCTCTCGGAGGTAAGATTGGCAATCATCGCTACATCTGTCATCACTTCTGTCAGTTTGCGAGATTGTTTATTTTGGGTACCCGCCGATTGACCGATCGCTTTGACTAGTTCGCTAATCTGACTGGTAGCAACTACAATCTCACTCAAGCTCTGTCTGGTTTCGTTCACCAGATTTGTCCCCTGTACCACTTGCGCGATGCCGATTTCCATTGCTTCGGTAACGTCATTGGTATCGATCCGAATTTCGTCTACTAGGCGTTCGATTTCGGTAGTTGCATTCGCTGACTGATAAGCCAGAGAGCGCACTTCATCGGCTACTACGGCGAAGCCTTTACCATATTGTCCGGCGCGGGTGGCTTCAATTGAGGCGTTGAGCGCGAGCAGGTTGGTTTGCGTCGCAAAGTTTTCGATCAGGTTGACTACTTTGGAAATCTTTTGGAAGGTTTCACCCAGACGTTTGATTTTTTTGGCGGTGGTGGAGACAGTCGATCGAATTTCGAGAATCTCTTCAACGGTGTTTTCCATCAGTGCGTCGCCAGTTTGGACGGTGCGGTTGGCTGATTGGACTACTAGTTCGACTTTTTGGGCAAAGTCGGCGACTTCTTGGCTGGAGGCTGCCATTAGGTCTACCTGGATCAAGGCTCGATCGAGTTGTTCGAGTTCTTGTTGGGCTTGAGCGGAGAGATTGTTGACGAGGATGTTGTTTTCGCTGGAGGTGTTACTGACGCTGACAGCGGCTGTTTGGACTTGACGCACCAATTCTCGCAAGCTTTGAATCGTGGTATTGTAACCATCGGCGATCGTGCCGATCTCAGTTTCAGATAGGGGCGCACGGACGGTCAGATCGCCACGGAAGGAGGGGCTAATCGCTTTGAGGACTCGCAAAGCCTCTTGTTCCAATTCTTGGCGGTTAGTGCGTTCTCGATCGACAATCTGAGATAGTTCTTGTTCCTGGGTGCGGACTCGCTCTAGGTAGGCTGAGAGTTGGAGTGCGGTACCGATTTGGAGGGCGACTTGTTCGATCACAGAGCGTTCGGAGGTGTCCCAGGCGCGGGGAGCGTCATTTTGATAAACTCCCAACAATCCCCACAAGGTATCGCCGATGAAGATCGGTGCGAGGATATATGCCTTGGCTTGATATTTTTCCAGGGATTGCACGTAGCAATCGGGGAAGTCTTGGGTGTAGATATCGTCGATGGCTGTGGATTTTTCACCTTTAGCATACTTACCACCCTTGTTATTTTTGAGATAAGTATCTTCCTCGGTGTTGTCTGTTTGCGCCCATTTGCGGAGGACGCAGCTAGCGTTATTGGTGCGATCTCCGCTGAGGATCTCATCTTTTGGCTGCTCGACGAGGAGCGATACCCAGCCACTCCCGACGGATTCGGCGACGACTTGACCGCTCCAGTCGGGGTTAAACTGATACACTACCGATCGATCGGTTTTGGACGCTTGGCGGATTTCTTGAACGACACTGCTAAATACATCATCGACAACTAGAGATTTGCGAATGCGATCTCCAATCCGGTTGATCGTTTGCTCCTGTTCGGCTTTTTTTTGCAATTGCTCGATATAGTCGATTTGCTCCATCGCAATCCCGACTTGCAATCCCATTTGGCGAAGTGCTTCGAGATCGTCTTCTTGCCATTTGCGGACACCGGAATTTTGGTAAGCCGCAATTAGTCCCCACAATTTGCGATTGGCTCCAAAGATCGGGGCGAGCATATAGGCTCTAGCTTCAAACTGTTCGAGCAGTTCGATGTGACAGGCTTGGTGTCCGACGGTGTAGATGTCATCCACAGCGAAGCATTCACCATCTTTATAACGACCGCCTTCAGTCCGTTGGAGGAAGGTATCCTGAACGATGTGGGTAGTTTCGATCAGATCGATCCAACCAGGTGCAGCCGACTCAGCGATAAATCTCCCACTCCAATCTGGCTCGAACCGATAAATCGCTACCCGATCGCTATTGAGTAGTTTACGCCCATCTTGAGTCGCAACTTGAAATACCGTCCGATCGGTTTTGGCATTTCTGAGGCGTTCTTGGAGTTTTGATAGTCCCCGTTCCCGCTGAAGGCGGTTTTCCATCTGTTTAGTCTGGAACTGGGCTTGGCGACGACTAGCTGTCTGTTGGAGCGGGAAGCTCAAGCTTTTGGCACAGTCGAGCATGGCTTTGAGTTCGGACTCTTGCCAATTTCGGGCACCGGAGTTTTGATATACGCCCAACATGCCGATTAATTGGTTATTTTGGACGACAGGGACGATGATATAAGCCTTGACTTGCAATGGCTCGAAGGATTCGAGCAGACAGCGCGCGAAGCCTTTGGTTTGGATATCGTTGGCGACGTAGTAGGGTTTATAGTTTTCACTGGTAATCGAGTAGTCTAGATCGAGAGAGTTACCAGCTTTTGCCCAATTTGCCCCAACAGATTCGGCAATTACTTGACTACTCCAATCTGCATTGTAGGCGACGACCATCGCCCGATCGGCCTGAAGTGTCTGGCGGATCTCCGCCAAGGTGCCTTGAACCAACTCTTGGACTTCCATCTCGATCGCGGCTAATAGATCGCGTCGTTGGGATAATTGTAGTAGGGGTTGATTGGGTTGGAGCGCGAGGGTGAGTTCGAGGGATAGTTGCGATAGGCAAGCAGTTTCAGCTTCTGTCCATTGGCGCGATTGACTGCATTGATGGACTACTAATAGTCCCCAGACACGACCTAAACTATAGGTATCGGTAGTTGCTGAATAACCATTAATTAAGATCGGAATGGCTATAGTCGCCTGAACTTGATATCGCTCGAGAATTTGTTTTTGATAGGGGCTAGTTTGACTATTAATTAAGGCGATCGCGCGTTGAGATCGATCGTCTGTCAGTTGCTCAAAGCCAAACCCAATCTGGGGAATCTCTTCGCCGATTGTCGGGGTGAATCCAGTTGTTACCGCTTCAGCGACAACTTTACCAGTAGTCGCGCCAGTCAGTTCATAAATTAAGACACGCTCGGCATTTATCAGTGTCTTGATATCGGCAACTGCATGATTAAATGCCGCCGTCGGTGTGCCAGCTTGTCTGATTCTAGCCGCAACTTGATAGACTTTTTCGGCATCGATCCCCGCCGGAGCAGGTGGAGTAGCTGGACTAGGAACTGTCAGGTATCCAGCTAATTCACGCGCCTTCCGCAGATTTTGACGCAGGGGTTCTGGATTGGGACTATTAGAATTATCTAATCTAGCTTGAGTATCTTGGAGAATCGATAATAGCTGCTGTTTAGCGGTAGTATTTGTCATTGAATTTCGGTCTGGATTAAACATCTGCTGCTCTGGTGATGGGATAACCGGATTGATTGGTTCTACCGCTTTGTCTGCTCGATCGTCTGCCGAACTAAATAGATTTTTTAACATTTGTGATGATTTTAGTTACTATTTATTTGTAAGTTGCCATTTATCGTTCGATCTCACCCTGGTTACTCGTCTTAGTAATCTTCAGCAAGCTTTAACTAACTATCGAAGTTCTCAACTGTTAAGTGATTTAATCACCTGGTGGAGATCCACTACTACCCGCGATTGTTGCTGCGCGTCGAGAAAATAACCTGATAAAAATAATCTAACTCGATCTGTAAACATTGCTTCACCGATCGGTAAACATTGCCGATCGTCATGAGTTTCGATCGTACCTACCCGATCGATTAGTAATGCTACCGTTTCATTTTGTACCTGAAATAACATCCCCATTCCGGTGGAAACTTCAGGCATATGTGAATAACATATTCCACCAATCAGGTGGGCGAAATCCACAACCCAAGTAGCTTTACCTCCATAGTTAATAATGCCTAATAATGATTCATTCATCTGAGGAACTGGCAAAATATCTGATAATGAAATCTCGATCGTCGCTTGTAAATCTGCTAAAGGAATTAAAGCCTTTAAACTATTCCCGATCGTGAATCCTAAAAAGCGTTCGCTATTTTGATTGAGTTCGGCTTTATCGCTCGGTTGCTTAGTTTGAGCTGGCGACATCTGATTAATAACTTGATTCATAATTTATAACTCATAACTTATAATTCATAATCTTGACTTAGCCAATTAATCGATTAACTGTGTGTAATAAAGTTGGCTCGTCTACTGTTTTGCTCAGGTAAGCATCAGCACCGCTCATATCGCCCCAAGTTCGATCGATCTCTTTATCTTTAGTTGAATAAATAACTACCGGAATATGTTGAGTCGCTGCTTCTGCTTTGAGCTTACGACATAGTTCAAACCCACTTTCTCCAGGGAGGATGACATCGAGAACGATTAAATTTGGTTTAAAAGTTTTTAGTCTAATTTCTGCTTCTTCACCACTTGTAACTACCAGGATCGTAAATCCTTTACTCTCTAAACACTTTTTCAGTTTGTCTGCTTCTAACTTACTATCTTCAACAATTAAAATTTGACTCATAATTACTTACCTACCTACAACAAGATATTTATCGATCGTACTTGAAATTAACTCTGACTCGACTGGTTTACTATGAAAACTAGTCGTCTCTAATATTTTAGAGCGGATTATTTCGATCCCTACCAGTAAAAATAATTACTGGTATTAAGCTTGAAATTGTGATAATTTAATCGCATAATTCATAGTTACGGCACTCCAACCAGATGTTTATCAATCATTTTTAAGACTGACTCTGAATCGACTGGTTTACCAAGAAAACCAGTCGCACCAACCATTTTCGATCTCATTCGATCGATCAATCCATCCTTACCAGTTAAAATAACTACTGGTATATGTTTTAAGCTGGGAGTTTTCCTAATTTGTTCGCACACTTCATAACCATTAGTAATTGGCATTAATAAATCCAGAAAGATAAAATCTGGCTTATTTCTAATCAAGCTAGGCATAATTCTGAGTGGATCTTGGACTCCATAAGAACGATAGCCATGTTCGGTGAGAATTCGTTCTAAAGATTGATAAATCAAGATACTATCATCGATACAAGCAATCAACGGTGCTTGCTTTGCTGAAGAATTATCGAGTGAAGGAGAATTATTAATCGGCTCACTAAATTGACCGCTTAATTGGTTACTTATCTCTGGATTATTCGGTTTACTCACTCTAGATTTTGGCTGGGGTGATAAACTAATAAATCCCGATCTCAGTAACGGTAAAATGGTACTAGTAAAATTTAGGACAGATTGACGATTATTGACAGCTAGACTACGAAGAGATCGATTGCCATCAATGGCTAAAACGGTATGATGTAGATCGGAATTATTGAGTAATTGTGAAACTTCTAGCGATTTAGAAACAATTGCAAATAGACTAGGGGCATAAGCTGCTAATCCCACATTCGACCATTCCTGCCATGTTTGAATCGATTTAGTCAGAATCGGTTCGATTTCTAGTAATGGTAAGACTAGATTTAGTTGAGAGTTGCCAGCTCCAGTCTGAGTAAATTGATATGATAGGCGATTACCACTATGCTGACTAAATTGAATCACATCAAATAAGCTTTCAATAGTCATCCCTGCAACTAGATCGGCACACTTAGAGCGATCGATTAATTCGGCAACCAATAGCTCTGCTAAGATATGTGAGTCTAGAGAAGTCTTGTGAGGATTATTAATTTCTGCTAATTTTTCTGGAGGTAGATCGAGTTTGGCTAAACTGAGATTTCTCTGCCAGCAACCGATCGGTTCAATGCCGCCATCCACCCAGCCCAAACGTCCTAAGCGAAATGAGAACGTCCAGATCAGGTTTGGTTCTACTTTAACGATTAAGTTGCCACTAAAGGAATGAGATTTAATATCTTTTAGATGAATAATTAAATCCTTAAAACTCAGCCCTATTGACTTTTCAATACCTTCAACCATTAGATTTTGCCATTACTTTACTAAAAACCTTCATCTAAATATTTAGCTAAAAATATTTAGGTGAATTGAGAGCGTTAGATTCATAACTTAACGTATGAAAATATTCATTTGAGTTATCTTAAAATAAAACTATAAGTAATTTTTTAGAGATACTCGATCGCTATAGTAATCATAAATGAAGCAATCTGGATGCGATCGAGATCGCCAGAGCTATCGGTTCCCGTTCCCATTTCTCCATTCGCGCCCGCAGCAACGAAGAGGATGCACCAATGCGTTGGCGTTCTGCCGCGCCACAACCCTCTGTCACCCGTCAAGCTGTCTGCCTCCGCAGACATTCTCTACTGCGACATCGAGATTGCCGATCGCATCAACAGTTACTTTCGACACCCACATACATATTGTTCCCAAATTAAACCCAGAAGCACAAAATTAAATTAAAATTCTTGTGCTTTTGGATCGGGAGATGAGAAATGGGATCTGTCCCCGTCAACGGCGAATAGTCGATCTACCGCATCGCGCCTGTGAGGATTGTTTCAGCCAAGTTTACCCGATCGAGCTTCGCATGACGGAGATTGGCATAGCTGAGATCTGTCCCCGTCAGATTTGCACCAGATAAATCGGCACCTGATAGATCCGCACCTGTTAAATTTGCACCACGCAGGTTAGTACCGTGGAGAATTGCCGATTTAAAGCTAGTTTTAGTCAAAGTTGCCCAAGATAGATCCGCATCAGTCAAATCCGCTCGCTCGAAATTGGCTAACACGGCATAAATACCGACTAAATGCGATCGCCTCAGCCGTGCTTGGCGGAGGTTGGCTCGATATAAATGTGCCGTACCCACTTCGGCTTCAGTTAAGATCGCCTGAGACAAATCTGCATGAGCGAGATTGGTGTGAACTAAATCTGTATAACAGAGGGTAGCGCGATGTAAATTAATCCCGTCGAGATCTGCATCCCGCAATTTAGCCCAGGTGAGATCGATCGCGATCGCCTTTACTGCTGATAGATTAGCATCCCGCAGATCGGTATCAGTGAAATTACTACCCATCAGATTGGCATTTGAGAGATTCGCCCGCCGAAAATTTGCGCCTTTGGCACTAGTCGTGATGGCTTCGATCGATCTTAAATTAGCATCTACCAGATCTGCACCATCGAGAATCGCACTAGTCAGATGTGCCCCCAGCAAATTTGCTGCTACTAATTTAGCACCAGTTAAATCCGCTTTGCGGAGATTGACATCATGAAGATCCGCCCCGCGCAGATTCATCCCCACCAATCGAGCATCGCTCAAATCTGGTTCCACCTGCTGCGATCTCCACTCCAACCATGCCACTGCACCACGCCGCAACACCTCATCCGCACTCACGCCCATTTCCTACTCCTGCTTGCCTCGTTCTGGAAATGGACGACCTGGTAAACTCTCTAACGCCGCTAGAATCCCCGCCTCAGCCGCTTTAATATCCCGTTCTTCTCCCCCCAGATACAACCGCCCAAACACTCCTACTGCCGAAATTTGGAGGATATCGATCGTTGCTGCCTTCTCGGCTTCATTAGCGGCGAGCGCGGCATATGCGGCTGGTTCTACTTCCAATACATATAAGGTTTGTCCCTCCAGGATCATATTACCCCGCCGACTGCGATTGATCATCTGAGTATGATGAGCGGTAATATTCCGAATAATTCGACTCGAGATGACGCGCGGCTTGAGACAATCAGACTGACGTACTCCCAAGTATGCCAAAATTGCCCGCCCGGCTGCATGGACATCGCCCTGACTGCTGGCGTGAATTTCCATCAACCCATACAACCGCTCGATGATCTGCACCCCTGGTTTTACCTGTGCGGATTTGAGGGCGATGTCCATCATTTGGTTGATTTCGACCCCAGGCGACACTTCGATCCACAAAGAGGAATCCGATGGCAATGGCAAAAATCCCTGGGCTTCAGTGCCCAGATATGCGGCATGTTGGCGTTGCAGGCGATCGATAAAAACGTAGCTGCGGAGGTCGATTCCCAAGAATTTTTTAAATTTGTCCAGCTTAATCAGTATACCTTCATTCAGTTGACAGTTGACAGCTTGCACTGAGCGTAGTCGAAGTGTTGACAGCGAAAAGTGCTGATGGGCGGGTACCCCGCCCAGTGTTCTTGGGGTTTCCCCAAGAACACACTTTTCAAGACAGCGAGACAAGACACAATCGCTGTACCGTCGGAACCGCCCTAACTACTGCCATACAATCCAAAAATAGGAGCAAGAAATGCTTTTTCTTGCTCCTATTTTTCAGTAACTAGTTATTCAACAAATCATCTAGAGCTGTCTACTATCTAGGAGTAGGTGGAGTGCTAGGATCTGGGCCACCTGGAGGAGCCGCAGGAGTAGGGATAGGAGCGTTAGGGGCTGGTGGAGTACCAGTACCGCCACTGCCACCGCTAGGAGCACTAGGAGTTGGTGCCGAATTACTGGGTGCTGATTGGTTGGCAACTTGAATTAGTTGACCCAATACTCCTTGCAGAGCTTTTTGACCGACAGGTGCGTTAGTCAACGCATTCTCAGGGCCGAGTTCGCCGACCAAAGCCTTGACGTACTCATTGTACGCACCAACCGATGCGTTGAGTTTGGTTGGATTGATATTACCATCACCAGACCGCAACCCTTGAACGTTATTGGCTAGATTAGCCGCTGCTCTGCTGGTTGCGCCATCAGCCGCAGCACCAGTCGGTAACAATGCTGCGACTAGCGGTGCGGGGGCTGCGCCATTCATCACATCAAATGTAGCTGCATCGCCAACAGTATTAGCAGTTAAGGATTGTGAGAGCTGATTGACCGCACTTTGGCTCTGAGAAGCATAGGATGGTTCGCCACCACCGACAGAACCGCCACCACCAGTGTTGACGATCGAGTTAAAGATATTACCATTATCGGAACCGTTGCCAACTTGGGCACTAGCGGGAGCGAGATTGAGTGCGGCTAGAGTAGCTACAGTACCCAATCCTAAGAGATAAGACGAGATTTTCATGTTGATGATGATGAAGAGGATGAATAATACTGATAGAAACTTGAGGATTGCTCCCCAAATTTCCAACAGGTAACAAATCGATTAGCTCAGATTAGAAACTGAAACCTAAACCGCCGCTAACAACAAAGCGAGAACCACCAGTTTCATTGTTAACTAGATCCACTAGGGCTGGGGTAATTTGGAAAGAAGTACCACCACCAAAAGGAATCGAGATTGGTAAACCAACGCCTAAGTCTTGACCGTTCCAGTCAGCAACTAGCGAAACGCCAGGTAATAGACGAGTACCAACACTACCGAAGACGTTGATGGTATCCCGACCAGCGCGGATATCGCCCACAGTCCGGAAGCGACCAGCACCAGCACCAACTGATAGAGTGGTGTTGCTAAAGAAGCCCATATTTGGATCGGGATTGAGGATGACGCTAGCTACGCCATATCCAGTCCGACCGCCATTGACACCACCGTCAGGATTAAATGCAGTCCCAGAATTATTGCCGAAGGTAATCGCATTTTCATAACCACCAGCGATCGCAAAGTTGTCACCTAGCTGTTTGTGAAGCTTGAAACTAATTCCACCATTATCGAAGGAACCAGCGTTACCACGATTATATGTAGTCCCAACGGTTTCTAGACCGACAAAGCTACGGGCATCACCCAAACCTAAACCGACGGAGTAGGCGTAAGTTTCAGG
>JAJAZF010000232.1 GCA_026785875.1 Chamaesiphon sp.
GACGATGACAGAGATTGAGAGCCAAGCTCGTGGAATTTTGAACTTCTTGGTGCAACTACCCTTTTCTGACTGCGTTCCAATTAGCTGAGACTTTGCAGGATTAACTTCTAAACCAGGTATCTATGCGATTCGCCATCGAACGGCAGGTTTGCTGTATGTTGGCAAAGCGCAGGATCTCAAAGAACGTTTTCGCGGCGGACATAAATCCATTACCTAGGCATTTGAACGACGAGCCAAGGAAATCGATTATCCAGTCGAAGCGGTTTTAGAAATGGCGATTGCTGGTTTTCTCGATCGAGAGGCTCTGAGTTTTGTAGATTGCCAACCACGCTATTAAGTTTTGTAGTGATACAGGGTGGGCACTTCCCACCAGCTAGGTTTCAGACATTATTGATGTTGTAAATATTTATACCGACCTGCAAACTAGATTTTATTCGCTCGACAGCCTCGGCTTTATTCTAAATTAATGCCGATCGGATTCAAATTACCAAATTTTCGCCATTTTCAACCCAAATCCAGGTAACTCTGGATCGCCCGTAACAAGTTCAGGCGGAACGATCGCTACCAAATCTGGATCGGAGCTTCTCAATTGTTGGCGTAGCCTCTCCTTTAGAGAATCGGCAACCCAAACGGAATTTGAAGCAGTAGAAACACAGTCATTAGTGAAACGCCTTGAATTGTCGAGACGATCGACTGACCTGCAAAATAACTCTGAAAACTTTGCCTCAGTCAGTCTTGAAGGCGTTGGCGTAGCCTCTCCTCTGGAGACTCGTTCCAGGGTGCAGGGAGCCAACTCCACAATCCGTTCCACAATGATTTGCCGCTAAACACTAATAAGATCGTTAGAACCAGAATTAAGAGCAAATTTAAGCCACTGTTAATCGTATCCAACGCCAGGAAGATCGCTTTACGTGAGGCTAGTTGTAGGGTTTGAGTGACTCGATCGCTCAAACCTGCTGTTAAATTAGTCAACTCGAGCGGAATATTTTGAAAGATGGGGAGCCTACTGAGGTTACTTAACTTGTTGCTGTGCGGCGGCCAGCCAAGCTGGTAGACGGTTGACAAACTCCTCTAACTGTCGAAACACGATCGGCAATAGCCCGAAACTAACTGCACCCACTAATGCAACTGCAATAACCAGAACTAAGCCAATTGACCAAGCTCGTGGTAGTCCGCGACGTTCTAAGTCATTGTAGCTTTTTTACCTATTCTAATGCCGACTTAACCTGTCTGACTTTGAGGGCTTCGCGACAGTGATGACATCTCGATCGCCAATCTACCGATGACGATTTGTATCGTAATCAATCAATTCACTCACTAACTCAAACAGTAGCCGATCAAAATTGTAAATAAGGTTATCAAGATCGAGATTTGCTCTCGCCCCTAGTCCTTATGGAAAAATTGATTCGAGCTATCTTAACTAGCGATGATAAAACTGCCTTCCAGCAGCTAATCGACACCTTGAGCCGATCTGGTAAGCGATATTTTCTGCGGAATGAAATTCTCCAAGTAGTTGCCGCCGAACGCACGCGCCAGCAGCAAGTCGGCTACTCTTTTCACGGTTCTTCGCTGAGTCAACTGCTCGACTATACCCATGAAATTATCCTGGATGGGGAGAGTACCTGGCTGTTGCTGCGGCCGTGGATTGGGACTCAACAGGCTTGGCGGTTAAATTTAGACCTCGCTAGTGGAGTGCTGATGTCACCACAGGCGTTACTCGATGCCCGCGATCGTCAGGTAGATCGATCGCAACCTCACATCTTAAACCTGGATTTTTCGGTGTTTGAAACAAATCTTCCCGCCATCGACGATCCGCGAAATATCGGTCAGGGTCTAGCATTTCTCAACCACTATCTCTGTGATAAGTTACTGACCGATCCTCAGTATTGGTTGACAGCAATATTTAATGCTCTGCACTCGATCGAATATGACGGGATTCAGTTATTAACCAACGATCGGATTCATTCGGGGGTCGAACTATCCCAACAGGTCAAGCAAGCCCTCAAATTTCTGGGCGATCGATCTCCTGATGAACCCTACACAACAGTACATCTCGATTTGCAAGCATTGGGCTTTGAGCCAGGTTGGGGCAATACGATCGCGAGAGTATCCGAAACCCTTGAACTATTAAACCGTTTAATCGATCAACCCGAACCAGCCATTCTGGAAGCGTTTGTTTCCCGCGTTCCCGCTGTCTTTCGGGTAGTGCTAATTTCGATTCATGGTTGGGTGGGGCAAGCGGACGTGATGGGTCGATCGGAAACTCGGAGTCAGGTGGCTTATGTCATAGAGCAAGCAGCCAGTCTGGAACAGCAACTTCGCGCCAATCTACAGCAAGCTGGCTTGGATCTGCTGGGGATTAAGCCCCAGGTAATCGTCCTAACGCGCCTGATTCCCAACTGTACAGAAACTCAATGTAGTGTTCCGTTCGAGCAGCTTGATGGCACCGAAAATGCCTGGATTCTGCGGGTGCCGTTTCAGGACTTTAATCCCCAGGTAACTCAGAATTGGATGTCTAAATTCGAGATCTGGCCATACTTGGAGGGCTTTGTGAACGATGCAGAACCAGCGTTACTGGAGAAGCTGGGTGGGCGACCGAATTTAATTATCGGTCACTATAGCGACGGCAATCTAGTAGCTTCGATCTTGGCGCGGCGGTTTCGATCGATCCAATGTAACATCGCTCATTCCTTAGAGAAGTCTAAATACCTGTTTGGCGATCTCTATTGGCAAGATATGGAAGCGCAGTATCACTTCTCTGCCCAATTTACCGCCGATCTGATCGGGATGAACGCGGCAGATTTTATCATCACCTCATCCAATCGCGAGATTGTGGGCACGCCAGATAGCATGGGTCAGTATGAGTCATACCAATGCTTTACGATGCCAAACCTCTATCACGTCGTCGATGGGATTAACTTATTTAGTCCCAAATTTAACCGCGTCCCACCTGGAGTTAACGAACAAATTTTCTTTCCTTACAGTCAGGTCGATCGTCGAGATGCGGATACCCAGGCGCAGATTGAGGCATTAATTTTTGGTGGTGACAATCCCCGAATTTTGGGGCACTTGGCCGACCCGAACAAATGCCCAATCCTAGCCGTTGCCCCCGTCAACCTCAGCAAAAACCTGGCGGGGCTGGCGGAATGTTTTGGGCAAAATGCAGCCCTCCAAGACCGTTGTAATTTGATCTTTCTGACGAATGTGGTGTTGGTGAGCGAGGCTGTCAATCCAGAGGAAGCCCAGGAAATCGAACACCTCGAACGAACGATCGATCGCTACAATTTGCATGGCAAGATTCGCTGGTTAGGCGTTCGATTGACCACTCAGGAGGTCGGCGAAGTGTACCGGACGATCGGCGATCGACGGGGTATTTTCGTCCACTTCGCCCTGTTTGAATCCTTTGGTCGCACCATTCTCGAAGCGATGATTTCGGGATTGCCGACTTTTGCGACCCAATTTGGTGGCGTTGCCGAAATCATTGAGGAGGGTAAAAGTGGGTTTGAGATCGACCCCACGAATTTAGCTGGGGCTGCTGAAAAAATTCTCCATTTCCTCGATCGCTGCGATCCCGAGCCGCAATGCTGGCAAGATATTTCCGATCGGGCGATCCAGCGGATTCAGGAACACTATAACTGGCAGCAGCACGCCCAGCAACTGCTGCGGCTGGCGAAGATTTACAGCTTTTGGAATTACACGGATGGTAATCGGCGGGAAGCATTGGATAAGTATTTGGAGGCTTTGTTCTATCTCCTCTACAAGCCTAGAGCCGATTTGATTTTAGCGGAACATATGCACCGCTAACCACCGTCCTTCTCCCCCACAACTCATGGATACCACAGCCCCTAGCAAGTTAACCTACACCGACTGGACACTAATCGAACTCCAATTCGACCCCCAACAACTCCACCCCAGAGAAACCGTATTCACGATCGGCAACGGCTACCTCGGCACCAGAGGCAGCTTTGAAGAAGGCTATCCCAACGCCCAACCCGCCACCCTGATCCACGGCGTATACGACGACGTGCCAGTAGTTTACACCGAACTGGCAAATTGCCCCGATTGGCTATCCTTGGCGATAATTATCAACGGCGAACGGTTTCGGCTCGATCGAGGTGAAATTATTCACTACGAGCGGCAACTCGATCTGCATTACGGTATCCTCAGCCGATCCGTCCGCTGGCGCAGCCCGATCGGTCAGACCTTAGATTTGCGCTTCGAGCGGTTTGCCAGCTTGGCGGACGAGCACGTCATGAGCCTCCGCTGTCAACTCACACCCGTTGATTTTTCAGGGACGATCGAGCTGCAATCTAGTATCAATGGCTATCCCGAAAATCAGGGCTTCAACCACTGGGAACACCTCGACCAAGGTAAGACAGAGCAGGGGATTTGGTTACAGATTCGCACGCGTAGCTCTCGGATCGAACTGGGAATCGCGACTAGGATGGTCTCGATCGGCACTGATGCCCAGATCCAGGTGACAAATACCCCTGGTTATCCTACCCTGACTACTACCTACTCGGCAACGGCAGGGCAGACAGTAACGGTGGAAAAAGTGGTGACGGTGTTTACTTCCCAGGAGGAACAGCAGCCAGTTCTAGCTGCTCAAATGAAACTGTCAACTCTACCGACCTACACAGTGTTGCTTGAAGCCAACCAGCGAGCCTGGGATGAGGTTTGGCAGCACAGCGATATTGAAATCGAGGGCGATCTCACGGCACAACTTTCGGTGCGTTACAACCTGTTTCAACTGCTCATCGCGGCCTCCCCGCACAACGATCGAGTCAGTATCCCCGCCAAAACTCTATCGGGACTCGGCTATCGGGGGCACGTTTTTTGGGATACCGAAATCTTTATCCTGCCCTTCTTCATTTTTACCCAACCAAATCTAGCCCGTAACCTGCTCGCCTACCGCTATCACACTCTCAATGGAGCGCGGCGGAAAGCCAGCCATAGCGGTTATCAGGGCGCGATGTATGCCTGGGAAAGCGCGATGACTGGCGATGAAGTAACCCCGCGCTGGTCGTTACCCAACGATCCTTATGCCGACGATGTGCGGATCTGGGTGCGCGATCGCGAGATTCATATTAGTGCTGATATTGCCTATACGATCTGGAGCTACTGGCAAGCAACTGGTGACGATGCCTGGATGCGCGACTGTGGTGCGGAAATTATCTTGGATACGGCGGTTTTCTGGGGGAGTCGGGTGGAGTGGGATGCTAAGGAGAAACGCTACGAACTGAATAATACGATCGGTCCCGATGAATATCACGAACAGGTGGATAATAATGCCTTCACCAATCGGATGGTGCAATGGCATCTCCAAAAAGCGTTATTGGTCTATACCTGGCTATGTAAAACCTTTCCAGATCGCGCTGCCGAGTTGATCGAAACGCTGAAACTCACACCAGAGAGTCGATCGCACTGGCAAACCGTCATCGATAGCATTTACACTCCCGACGATACGATCGATAGATCGCTCGAACAATTCGATGGCTTTTTCCAGTTGGAGGATATCAATTTAGCAGACTACGAACCACGAGATCGATCGATCCAAGCTGTATTAGGAATCGAAGCCACCAACAAGCGGCAGGTACTCAAGCAACCCGACGTGTTAATGCTCCTATATCTGCTCCGCAGCACCCATGAATTCCC
>JAJAZF010000233.1 GCA_026785875.1 Chamaesiphon sp.
AGAATTACGCCAAGAGTTAGGAATCGATGGCGAAGAAGAAAAAATCTAAGGAACCGCCAGCAATAACACCCGTTCAAATTATCAGATTAATTCCAGTATTCACTACCAAATTTAAAGAAGATTTAGGTTGGTGGTATAAAACCGATCCCAAAAAGGCAAATAAGATCCTTGACATGGTGACAGCCATCATCTCAGATCCATTTACAGGAATTGGTAAACCGGAACCTTTAAAGTATCTGGACTCAGATTATTGGTCGCGCCGCGTCGATCTCGAACATCGATTAATATATATAGTTAATAACGAGCAGATTGTCTTTCTTGCATGTCGTTATCACTATGAATAACTGCGCGAGATCGTATTTAGGGCGATCGACGATCGCTATTTGGAGTGTGTGGATCGGATATATTCCAAAAAAGTACCCGACTTTTTGAAGAAGTCGGGTATCTAAACAAGCTCTACATTTCTACGTTTCTTCCGATGGGTTGGATTGTCCGAGAACTGGCACTAGATAGGCAACCAATAGCCCTACCACAAATCCACCACAGTTGCGTAGCAATGGCAACAATTCAGGTGTACGGGTTACTACTGGCGCGATTCCAAACGCAAAGAATAAAATCCCCCATAATGGCGAGAAAAGCAATGCCCACTGCCAAGCAAAACCCGCTCCAGGCTTGCGATATTGTCCGGCAAAGCCACAAATCACACCACCAATCGCCGAGCTGATCAGGGTTAGGTTCCATTGCTCATCGGGTAATCCTGGCACGACATTACAACCACCTTTGACTAGACAGGTTTTGACTGCGGCTAGGGAGTCAAGCACGGCGTTGTCCTCACCGTTTTCGCGCACGTAGTATAAATTGCCAAATCTGGTTTGCAGCTCGATCCAGAAGGTTCTGGGCATCAGCTTGTAGACATCATCACCGACTCGAAAATTGAGGGTATTCCCACCGCGTGAGTCGGAAACAACTAAAACGCTTTTTTCATCTAGTCCCCAATATTTCCGTACTGCACGTCCAGGGGTACGATCGTATTGAGTCAAGACTCGGAGCTTCCAGCCAGTATCGGCTTCAAAGGTTTCGATATCCTTGACTAATCTCTCTTCTTGAATGGCGGTGAAGGTTTTCGCCAGATCGATAACGGGAGTCTGGACTGTGGGCAAGAGTTCGGGATTGTCAAAGGCTTGCGCGGCGGGGGCGATCGACCACACGGATATACTTAGAACGATGGCAATGGCAGATCCGAGCAGACGGCGTAATATCATTTTTGATGAAGGCATTTTCTAATAAAGTCAGTTAAATCGTTGTCCCAGCCTCTACCTTCGCAGATGTGCGAACGATTTTGGAGCAGCGGGTGAGAATTAGCATCGACATTCACCATTGCCGATCTAGAGGCGGGGTAATACCGGATAGGATTGTCTTTAGTACATACCTGCCAGCGATTGTGGCTACTAGATTCACACACCGATCGCGACCATCTCTACCGACAAAAATTAAGCTATTATTAATTTACTTTACAATACTTTACTAGAAAATGGAATCGCTGAGAGCCGATCGCGGACTGGCGATCTTTTATCGATGTCACACATCATCAGTCTCAAAAGTCATGGTGCTATGACATTTTGCACAAGAGTGTTTTAGTTAGAATTAAGGAATATTCTTCCCGTCTACCTCAATTATTATGGCAACTACCACACTTGGCAATACTGGCATTGAAGTGACACCGATGGGTTTTGGCACTTGGGCTTGGGGTGATTCGATCTTTTGGGGATACGGCAAAGACTACGGTGAGATGGATTTACGCCTAGCTTTTCAAGCAGCAGTCAACAAGGGGATTACTTTTCTAGATACCGCTGAGGTTTATGGCTTGGGCAAGTCTGAGGAACTAATCGGTAAATTCATCAAAGAAACTAATGCAACTACCCAAATCGCTACTAAATATATGCCTTTACCCTGGCGGTTTCGGGCAGAAGATGTCGCCGATGCCGTCACAGCCAGCCTCAAACGCCTGAAAATGCCCTCGGTAGATTTGTATCAAGTCCATTTTCCCTTTCCATCATTTTTGAGTCAAGAAGGCTTGATGAATGCTCTTGCCGATGAAGTACAACAAGGGCGGATCAAGGCTGTGGGAGTGAGTAATTATAGTGCAGAACAACTTCGCGAAGCACATCGGCTATTAGCTCGGCGGGGTGTACCTCTAGCTGTCAATCAAGTGCGATATTCGCTCATCACCCGTGAAATTGAAACTAATGGGGTACTAGCCGCCGCCCGCGAGTTGGGTGTGACGATTTTGGCTTATAGCCCATTGGCTCAAGGATTATTGACGGGTAAATACACGATGAGTAATCCACCGACTGGTGCTCGGAGTTTCGACAAACGGTTTCAGACTGCTGGTTTGATTAAGCTCCAACCAGTCTTGGATAAGCTTAATGAATTGGGTGAAAAGTACTCTAAAACCCCCGCCCAAGTCGCCCTAAACTGGCTGATCTGTCAGCCTGGGGTGATTCCGATTCCAGGGATTAAAACCGCCGCTCAGGTGGATCAAAATGCTGGAGCGATCGGGTGGGAGTTGTCGGAAACAGATGCGATCGAGTTGCGTCAGAAAGCATTACTAATTTAGGATTTACTCCCGAACCAGTGAAAAATTAGACATCTAGTGTAGAGGTGAATAGTGGATGGTGGATAGTGGATGGTGAATCAATACTGTCTATTTCTTGAGTGGGAAGGGAGTAGATTCAATAATAATCATCCTGATGGCGATCTATAGTTTATCGCCATCAGGATGATTGTGATTATTAGCGATCGAAGCCTTTACACCAATGCTTTTTTAGCTACCAAGTACTTACTTATAAAGTGGACTTCCGTGGGTAGTACTTCAGCAAAACCAGCCTTGTTGAGTCGATCGATCAAATCGTCTTCCATGTAGCTACGAAAGTAAGGCTCGTGGAATGTTTCAGGGAACATGTGCATCATTGCTTCCAATTCTGGGGAATCAGCCACCTGAATCGAATCACAAATAATTAAAGATCCACCTGGCTTGAGGACTCGATAACATTCATCGATCGCATTTTGGCGTACCGCTGGCGGGAGTTCGTGGAATAAGAATACGCAGGTGACAGCGTGGAAATAGTTGTCCACATAGGGTAACTCTTCGATATTCCCCTGCATCAACTGTACTAGCTCTCCTGGCATGTCGGCGAGTTGCTCGTTGGCTTTGCGGAGATAGGCTCCTGAGAGATCCACCGCAAACAACGAAGCTTGAGGTAGCATCGCGCGTACGCCTCGGAGTGTGCGTGCGGTACCACAAGCAGCATCTAAAATGCGGATTTGCTTGGCGGGAACATCGCTAAATGCGTTTAAGCTAGCTTTGAGTGGAGCCAATATCCGACGGCGCATCGCGTCAGCAGTACCACCGAAGAGGATTTCGACTTGCAGATCGTACAAGTTAGCAGAGAGATCGCTCAGGTAGCCGTCAGTTTGATGATGAAAATTCTGGACGTAATAGCTAGGATAACCCTCTGTTTCGATATCTCGATCGAAATCCTGATGTTTTTTACCATCAGCACGTGCCCAAACACCTGGTAGATCCGCGACTAAAGAAGGGTACTGTTTCAAATAATCTACCCAAGGCTCATCGAAAAGCAAGCTAGTCGGGTAGACACCGTTTTCCGCATCTAGCCAATCTACCGCCTGGAGATCGTTAACGCGCTGCTGAAGCTTGGCAATCAATTCTGGAGGCACCGGGATCATCGGCAGATCGTTAGGCTTGAGAGCCTTACGGGCTTGGATGCTGATAGTTTTGTGGGCGAAGCTCAGGTAGCTCTTGCCTTGTTGGAGGGTTTGGTAAGTTAGCTTGGTGAGGGTATCAGCCATGTCGGCGAAAATCTTTTTTTACAAGAGTATTATCAGTAAATCTAACGAATCTTTAAGAGTTTGTAAATTAGATCCACTTGCTTATACCAAAAATCTGTAATTTTTTTTGGCGGCTCCAACTCAGTGGACGGATAACCCAAGTAGACCGAACACTGCTTCCATTTGCGCGTGTTTCTTTCCGCTGGAGAATACTCACACACCAACCCTCAACACTCGATCTGGTTTGTGTTAGCATCAGGAGAAATAGGTCTTAAATCCTAAAGTAAACATGAGCAAAGTGCTGGTGTTAAATGCTTCCTATGAGCCGCTCAATATCACTGGTTGGCGACGTGCGGTCATCTTGATGCTCAAGGGAAAAGCAGAACAGGTAGAACACAATGGCAAATATTTAGCAAAAGACTTTCCACTGCCAACGGTGATTCGCTTGCGGCACTATGTGACAGTCCCGTATCGAGAAATTCCCCTCACTCGTCGTAATGTCCTCAACCGAGACAATCACACTTGTCAATACTGTGGTCACAAAGGTGATAGTCTGACCCTAGATCATGTCATGCCTCGATCGCGTGGCGGCCCAGATAGCTGGGAAAATCTGATTACGGCGTGTATGCGTTGCAATGTCAAAAAGGGTAGCCGCACTCCCAAGGAAGCTAATTTACAGCTCTATACTCAACCGCGTAGACCATATAGTAGTCTACATTATGAGGCTGCTACTCATATTAATAATGGCTCTCATGC
>JAJAZF010000234.1 GCA_026785875.1 Chamaesiphon sp.
GGCAGAAGAATATGTCGATCGCGCTCAAGTATTTAAACTAGACATCGATGCGAATAGATCTATGGCAAAAGGCTGGGGGATTAGAAGTATTCCTGCTGTCATCTTCTTCAAAGCAGGTGAAAAAGTCGAGACAATCGTTGGAGTCAAATCCTATGAAGAGTTCAGTCTAGCCGTAACAAAACTCATAGAATAATACTCAATCTGGCAATAAATCTAGCTCGGCGGATGGACAGCGGGTAGATGGATACATTTGAGTCAGCCTCCAGCAATTGATTCTATTTTGACATAGGTGTGGGGATTAGCGATGCTACTATTTGGATCGATCGATCCGCAATAGCCACACCATCAACGCTACTACTCCAATTTGAAGCGCGAGATTGGGAATGGTCGTTTCGAGATCTCTCCCCGCAAGTACTTTAAACAAGAAAACCACTCCCCCAATCGCCCCAGAAGCAGCACAACTCACATAGATAAATTGTCGTAAGCCTCGGTATGGGGACTTGATTTCAGCTTTGAGCCGACGACGAAGTTCGGGATCGATCGAGGATTTTGGTTTAAATTCTGCCATTTTGTTCGCAAGTCAATTTATAATTATAGACTGGGTATGTTAATCTTGCCTAATCCTGCCGATGTGGCTCAGTGGTAGAGTAGTTGATTCGTAATCAATTGGTCGCGAGTTCAAATCTCGCCATCGGCTTAGTCATACGCTCAATAGTACGCTCAGATTTTTTCAGTCTTGCTGCTGCTTCCTTGAGCATAGCTGCATGGCTCTGTTTGTCCGTTGCTGCCAATAAACTTACAATTACCTCCAACTTCAGTTGCGCGGCTGGAGATAATGCTGACGGAATTACTGGAGCCTTTGTATCAGCATCGATCGTCGATGGGATGGGACTCGAAGAATTTAAAGTTGAATTATCATTATTGATAGGCATAGTCGATCGATTGCTAACACCATCTTCAGTATCAAACAACTATGTTAAGTTGATGACAATTAATACGTTAACTTTTTCGGCATTGATTTGGGCTAAAAACCAGTAAAATAGAGATGTGCAGCTAAAATATCTCGTTCAAAAATATTGTAGCGATCGCGATCGTAACGGCTGTTCCGGTAATGGATGCTTAATCGGACAAATAATTAGTTAATGTACATTTGCGATCGAGTCGGGTGGTGGAGCTATATTAAAATAACGCTATAAATAAGACAGACAGAGGCTTAAAGCTGACGACACTCAATCAACCGTACACCTAAATTTCAACTTAATTGTGCAACGATACCATTAGCTAGTAGTGTTCGATCGGTTAGCAAATCTTCGACGGTGATGCGTAATTGTCGATCGCCATCGACATTAAATAATACCTTAACTCGATCGACTCCCGGAGATCCTGCTGGTTCGAGTTTAGCAATACTTCTACTACCATCGCGATCGTTTAAGGTTTTGACATCTTTTACCCCACCAGTCAGACAGCGGGTAATCAATCTATCCCCATCGAAATATACTTCCGTTCCCCCAGTTGTGGCACCTAATTCGCCGACAATTAATTCGATACTCGGCTGATTTTCGCGCGATGCGCCGAGGGTTAATTCGACGGATTCA
>JAJAZF010000235.1 GCA_026785875.1 Chamaesiphon sp.
CCATCGTCCCGATCCACAGACACCGATCGAAGAGACTGTCTGGGCGATGCACGATATGATCCAGCAGGGCAAAGCCCTCTACTGGGGCACCTCGGAATGGTCGGCGGCGGAGATTGTCAGTGCTTGGCAGATTGCCGATCGCCATCATCTCCACAAGCCTGTGATGGAGCAACCCGAGTACAATTTATTTCATCGCGATCGGGTGGAACAGGAATACGCCCCACTCTACGAGGAGCAGGGATTGGGGCTAACTACCTGGAGTCCGCTTGCCTCTGGCGTGCTCACGGGCAAATATGCCAATGGAGTTCCTGCTGGGAGCCGTTCGACTTTACCAGGTTACGATTGGTTGCAACAAACGGTTACAAACAGCGAGTGGATTGCCGCTACCGAACGCCTGCGTCCGATTAGTAATGAACTAGGTTGTACGTTATCGCAGTTGGCGATCGCCTGGTGTGCCAGCAATCCCCATGTCAGCACTGTCATTACTGGCGCAAGCAACAAAGCTCAAGTCGTGGAGAATATGGGCGCGATCGAGATTATTCCGCAGCTTGACTCGGCACTGCTCAAGCAAATTCAAATGACGATCGGGACGATCGCTGCTTGAGAGGGCTAACCGCACCGGATTGACTTGAGTATCACCACATGGGCATTAATCCCCATGTGGCGATCGCAGTCGCTCATGAGCGATTAAAACACTTGAGATCTTAGTCCGCTTGGACGGACTTTGCTTCATGTGCAACGATTTCAATCGTTGTGGTGTCAGCACCGCTGCCGATCGCGGCGTAACTCGCCCGATCGACTTAAAAATAAATACACTAAATGACATATTTGTCAAGAGAACATCTACCGCATAGTGACAAATTCTTCAGCCGAGCTGGGATGAATCCCGACAGTGGCATCAAAATCTGCTTTAGTCGCGCCCATTTTCACAGCAATAGCTACACCTTGAATGATTTCAGCCGCGTGATCTCCCACCATGTGAGCACCGAGGATTCGATCGGTGTGAGTATCTACCACCAGTTTCATTAGAGTGCGATCCTGTTTATTTGGCAGTACGTAGTACATCGGACGGAAATTACTGCGATAAACTTTAATATTATCACCGTACATTTCTTGTGCTTCTTCCTCCGTCAGTCCGACGGTTGCAGCTTCGGGAGTGGTAAAGATCGCTGTCGGGATATCCCCATAGTTCATCGTCCGAGGTTTATTCCCAAACATCGTATCTGCAAAAGCGCGACCTTCATTGACAGCTACGGGAGTCAGTTGGATATTATCGGTACAGTCACCCACGGAGTAGATATTTTCCACATTTGTCCGGCTATTAGTATCTACCAAAATCGCGCCATTATGGGTTTTGACATCGACGTTTTCTAGTCCCAAATCGGCTGTATTTGGCTCCCGTCCCAATGCGGCTAAACTCACGGCATCGGCGAGGATCGTCTGCTGTCCGTCTTTGGTGGTGACAGTGACACTCACGCCATTATCAGTTTTGGCGATCGAGATATCGATAGAATTATTAATAATCTTAATCCCATGATGGATCATTCCATCCTGAACAGCCGATCGCAAGTCGCGATCGAAACTCCGTAAAATCAGCTCGGAGCGAATAATCTGGGTAACTTCTGTCCCCAAACCATTCATAATACAAGCAAACTCACACCCAATGTAACCAGCACCCAAAATCACCATCTTTTTGGGTTGGGTGGGTAGATAAAACATATCATCTGAGACGATCGCATGTTCGATCCCAGGAATGTCTGGACGCACTGGATGACCGCCCACGGCAATCAATATTTTATCAGCAGTGATGGTGCGCTCGCCCACTTGCAGCGTATGATTGTCGATAAATTTGGCGCGTACTGGAAAAACTTCTACTTTGGATTTATCCAGCATCGTCTGATAAATCCCATTGAGGCGCAATAACTCATTATCGATCCCCGCAATCATCTTCGGCCAGTCTAACTGACTCTTGACCGCACTCCAACCATAACCTTCCGCATCGGTGAATAATTCTGGGAAGTGGGACGCATACACCATCAATTTTTTGGGAATACAGCCGCGATTGACACAGGTACCGCCGAGTCTACTATATTCAGCAACACCGACCTTCGCACCATATTCAGCAGCACGTCGAGCTGTGGCAATCCCACCCGAACCGCCACCAATTACGAATAGGTCAAAATCATAGCTCATCTTCTGTATTTCCTTTGGTTCTATCTCGATCTTACCCAAAAATAGGTTGGGATGGGGACGGTAATTCCACCCCAAAAACCCAACTACTTGCACTGTTGTAGAAGCCTCGCGGCGATACGTAGCCGACTGGAAGGGTCTCCCGCCCAGTTTGGCGACAGCCTACCGTAGGCACAGTATCAACTGAATTTAGCCTTTCAAATAAGCTAACATCGTGTTGACATCAGAAACTTCAAAAGGATCGGTTTCACAATTATCGCTATAACCAGCCTCTGTGAATATTTTTTCGATTTTGCCATCCTTGACGACCATTGAATAACGCCAAGAACGCATCCCGAAGCCTAAGTTAGCTTTATCTACTAACATCCCGATCTTCCGGCTGAACTCACCATTACCATCGGGAAGGAGCTTGACGTTTTTGACTTCCATATTTTTGCCCCATTGGAACATTACGAAAGCATCATTGACGGATACACAGTATACTTCGTCAATCCCCTGTGCTTTGATTTGGTCGTAAGCAGCATCATAGCCAGGTAGGTGGGTGGTGGAGCAGGTAGGGGTAAAGGCTCCAGGTAGTGAGAAAACCACTACTCTCTTACCAGCAAAGATGTCTTTGGTAGTCGTATCCTGCCATTTAAAAGGATTTGAGCCTTCGACCGATTCGTCGCGAACGCGAGTCTTAAATACAACGTCGGGCACTTGTTGGTTGATTACAGCCATGATTTACTCCTAAATTTAATTAATTGTGGTCAGCGCACGATCGAGCGCGACAACTGACTACCGAGCACAGCTCAGATATCTCAGAATAATTCTAATTTAGGAATAAGTCAAGTCCAATAACCAGACTTAATTAAGAATATTTTAATTTTAATGCTCATTACGGGAATTTGGGCATTATAATTGGAGATTACAGTATCTCTCTACTAGCCACTAGCCACTAGTCCCTAGTCCCCTTGCAATGAGCCAGCCATCAACAGACGCGATCGTCAAAACACTCAAAGCCAAAGGCTTGCGCGTGACACCGCAACGATTTGCCGTGTACGCCAATTTACTCTCGCGCAACGATCATCCCACGGTCGAACAACTCCTGGTAGATTTGAATCAATATTGTCCCGTCTCTTCCCAGGCGACGATTTATAGCTCGTTGCAAGCTCTGCGTAAAGCTGGATTGATCCGCGAGGTACTACTCGAAGCGGGGCTATCGCGGTACGATGCGATCGTCGCACCCCACCATCATTTCCACTGTCAACAATGCGGCTCGATCGAGGATATCGGCTGGGATGAGTTACCTGTAGTAGAATTCGCTCGATTGCGATCGGGTCTCAAAGCGCAGACTTATGAAACTACTGTGCGCGGTTATTGCGATCGATGTAGTCAAGAGTAATTTTAGACTCGATCGCACTAGATTAATTCATATAAAGTACTGCGTTGCCGATCCTCTCGATCGATCGCCCGAATCGCACCTTGCAAATCCTCAACCGACAAACACGTCCCGCCCTTAGCTCCCGCCATTGTGGTGATATGCTCCTCCATCAGCGTCCCACCCAAATCGTTGCATCCCCACTCTAGGGCAGTTTTCGCGCCTTCTAGACCCAACTTGACCCAACTGGGTTGATGATTGGGAATATAGTTACCGAGGAAAATTCGCGCGATCGCCGTTAACAATAAATTATCAGCTAAAATCGGCTGATCTCGTCCGACGCGACTCCGCAGAGGTGCGGGGGCTGATTCTCCCACAAAGGGGAGGATGATAAATTCGGTGATTCGGGTAGGGTAATTGTATTTAATTGCCTGTTTCTGAATCTGTTTTAACTGCTCTAAATGAGCGATCTGCTGGTTGGGTGTTTCGATATGTCCAGCTAACATGGTACTAGTAGTCGGCATCCCCAATCGATGAGCGGTGGTAACGATTTCAATCCACGTAGCACTATCGATCTTTTCAGGACAAATCACCCGCCGTACCGTATCATCCAGGACTTCCGCCGCCGTACCTGGCATCGATCCTACGCCAGCTTTTTGGAGGGCAATAATGACATCCGCATAGCTCAACCCATCTTGACGAGCGATAAACTCGACTTCCTGGGGCGAAAAAGCGTGAAGATGAAGTTGGGGAAAAGTGGTTTTAATAGCGGTGACTAACTCTACATAATAAGTTAGCGATCGACCATTAATTTTCGCCCCTGGATGCAATCCCCCCTGCATACAGATTTCTGTCGCCGACAGCGCGACTGCATCTGCGGCTTTGGCTAAGATCTGCTCCGTACTCAGCCAGAAAGCACCCTCAGTCCCCTCGTCACGCCGAAACGCACAGAAACTACAGTGCTGTTCGCAAATGTTGGTGAAATTGATATTGCGGTTGATGACGTAGGTGACAGTATCGCCGACTTGGATCTGGCGCAACCTGTCGGCTGCGATCCGAATTCGATCGATAATATCTGCATGGGTTTGAGTCAGCAGCAAAAGTGCGTCTATGGTGGAGATATCATCGCCTTGTAAGGCTCGATCGAGAATGCGATCGACGATGTTCATGTCTGAAGCAGTTGGTGTGGTAATTTCAGACATATCGAGCTGTGGATCTACCCACCCATTTTAATCAATCTGGACTCGATTGTCGCGGACGCAGGTTAATATAAGTATGGCTTACTTACCCTGGCTTGTGCCAATGACTCGATTTCCTCATGATGAATTTGCCAAAGGATTTTTGGAGTCTTTACTATCACCTTTTGGCGAAGTCCAAACTTCTTTTAAAATTAGTTCTGAGGTTCGAGAAGTCGATGTCTATTTTCAAGCAGATCCATCGATTCAACCGATCCCTGAATTAGGGTTGTTAGGTAAGATCGCCCAAACTAATTTTGTGCTGGAACCCTTTCGGAATCCACCGACAATTTTTCAGATTCGCGCTTGTATGGGGAAGTTGTTCGATTTACATGCGAATTTGATTCGAGAAGCTAAAAGAACCAAACAATCAGAACCAGACAATGCGGATTTACCGATGTTATGGATTTTGGCTCCTACGCTGTCTAAACCGATTTTAGCTGAATATACGGCGACGTTAACAACAGAATTGGTATCAACGGGGTTGTATTTGCTGTCTCCTGGTTGTAAAACGGGGATTATTGTGATTCATCAGTTACCGAAAACACCAGAAACTCTGTGGTTTAGACTTTTGGGTAAGGAGAAAATACAGTCGAATGCGATTGCGGAGGTAGCTGCACTTTCTCAAGCTCATCCTGGTCGTCAACAGGCTCTTTCTTGGTTGGGAAATTTAAAGGTTATACTGGAAGCTAGAGAGATTAGGGAGCCGGAGGAGGAGGAGCTGATGATGCAGTTGTCGCCGTTGTTTTTAGAGAAGATTCAAGCTGCCGAGCAGCAGGGTGAAGTTAAGGGTCGTCAAGAGGGCAAGACAGAACAAGGACAGGCTTTAATTTTTCGTCAGTTGAATCGAAGAGTAGGGAATGTGTCTATCGATCTAGAGATACAAATCAAAGCTTTACCTCTGACACAATTGGAGGAATTAGGCGAGGCGTTATTAGATTTTAGTCAGATGGAAGATCTGGTGGCTTGGTTGGATACGAATTGTAGTCGAATTACGCCAACGAGTCAAATCAACGCGATCGAGTCATAGCATTATTTGATTCGATCGATCGATCGAATCAAATAATCGTATAGAACCCATTTGAGATCTTTTAGTGGGGAGGGCGGGTTCGTTTGATATCGAATAGTTGCTTGGTGCGCTGTCTTGTCGTTTTTTTATTCGGGGGTTACCCCCGAATAAAAACGCCGCTGTCTTGAAAAGGTGCTTCACTTGGGGAAACCCCAAGAACGCACTTTTCGCAAACCGTCGGGAAACTAGGGCGTGCGCGCATCCGCAAAATCGATATTAGTTAGCATAAACAAAGCCCCTACAGATCCGTAAATTCTTACACAATACATTTCATCTATGAGTCGTAGATGGCTTTGTTTATGCTAGAAGTTCCCGCCTAGCACTACCAAATCAGAACAAACCCGCCCATCCTCACTAATATCTATCGCACGATTCCTCCTGAAAAGATCTCAAATGGGTTCTATAGCAACAGCCAAGGCTGTTAGGACGCTAGTTTCAAGATATGCTCGACCTGCTCAAGGCAGCGCTTCGCTATCGCATCACGTAGAGAATCAAACTGATGGCGACATTTACGAATCCGACTTTTTAG
>JAJAZF010000236.1 GCA_026785875.1 Chamaesiphon sp.
ATAGTCGGTTTCGATCGCCTGAAGATCGCATCTGGTGGCGATCGTTGATATAATTTTACCTATAAGTGTTAACTCATCGATCGCCTAGTAGTTAGTAGCAGTAGTAGACCAAAGTTCCGTTGGACTTTGCCGAGCGATCGAGATCGACATTATCGCATTCTAATCTACGATTTTCAAGGATTGAATTGCCAGATGGATCGACTCAAACTCATCGTAAATCTGCAACAATCGCGGCTAATTTATCTGCGGCACCTGCTTCGCCGCGCACCTTGCGTAATGCCGATCGCATGGTGGCTAACTTTTCGGGATGCTGGAGATAGTCAAGCGTGAATTCGGCGACTGTTTTTGCATCTAAATTACCGACTAATTCGGGCACGATTTCTATTTGTCCTGCCCAAATATTCGGCCATGCAAATTTATAATTTTTCAGCTTGTGATACGCGATCGTATTGACGATTTTGGCGATCGGCGACCCAACTAGCGGTAGATTGACTAATATCCCTGGTAAGCCATCCCAGGCACGCATAGCGTCCATTTGTTGCAGGGCGATTAAAACGATCATTGGTACGCCCAACCCCCCTAATTCTGCCGTATTTGCCCCAACTGTGGTCAAACATAGAGTACACTTACTGAGCCAATCGTAGGCGGGAAATTCAGTGTGTAATTCTACTTTCAATCCTGTCGCTGTCTGGAGATAGGGAATGGTTTCGTCTCGTTCTAGAGTTGCAGTGGCACCATTGACTAGAGCAATGATGGGATTTTTGGTAGGATCGGCATAACTTGCCAGGGTTGAAATATCGATCGTCGGAGCGACAGGAATGGCAAATTTTACCTGTGGATTAGCTGCTTGAATATATTCGGCGATCGCTAGCATCAATGGCAATCCCATCCCTAATTTTGCTGACTTAGAACCAGGTAATAAACCGATGAGAATTGGATCGTTTTCATTAGTGACTTGTTCGGGGCAACTATTTTGAGTTTCCACCATTAAGTCACCAACTACTGTAAATCGATCGAGATATTGCGGTTTCACTTTTACGGCGACTTCTTTATTCATCACGGCAAATCGATCGATTAAACCATGCCATCTCGCTGCCCATTCAGCATACACCACAGTCTGATAACCCAAACGTTTGCCAATTACGACAGGAAAAAACTGATCGCCACCTAGAAAAATAATGATGCCACGCGATCGCCAATCCCAATTTTCAGCAGTTTTACCCCATACTAAAAATTGAGTAAAATGTTCGGCACCTTGGACTCGATCGATCTCAGGATAGGTGTTTAAAATCTGGACTTCTTTACCACTAGCATTCGGACATGGTGACAAGATCGCTGAAATTCGCACATGAGATCGATCGCACCCCAATTTAGCGCGTAATGCTCGGACGACAGGGCGGACCCAGGTTGTTACCTCCCCAGGGCCATTAGAGAGAATAATCAGATCGATCGGTTGGATAGTGTCGAGCATTTTTTAGTCTATTAGTCTGCGAAAAAATAGTCAGTATAGCAATGTCTGCCATCTTTTCAAACTAATTTCACTCAAGATCTGTGGTTAGTTCGATTGTAGCTGAGTTAATTGAGCTGAAAATACGCCAATGACCCAGAATAGCTGGTAGCATCGATCGCATATCTACTATTCTAAGGCGACTATATTTATGACTACTGCGGTTCAGACTCCAGCCTTTGCCGAAGGGATTCAGTATTTTGGGGAATTGCTCCCAGGGTTCGATACTTATGGTAAGACACCAGTTATCGCCGCTGGGCAAACGGGCATCAATAATGCAAACGATCCCGCCGCCGCTTTTCAAACCTTGCTCTACGCCGACGCGCTGCGCTATCTCACTCTGCAAGTCTGCGCTAGCAAAGCATCGGGACATCCGGGCGGATTTGCCAGCCAAGCCGAAGTATATGCTTCACTTGTGATGCTCTGACATAAGAATATTCTCACCGAAGTCGGACATCATGCACCAGGATTCTATAGTGCCATGTTTCTAGATCGACCGTTGGAAGCAATGGGTATCGATACAGTTCAGCAATTGCGAGACAAGTTGAGCGAAAAATATGGACTGATTGGGCACTTATCGGGCTTTATACCTGGTATTCTCGCTCCTGCAGGGCCGTTGGGTCAAGGG
>JAJAZF010000237.1 GCA_026785875.1 Chamaesiphon sp.
CAGATGAGTACCCTCGATCCGCATCCATTTATCCTCTGAGTGCTCAGATGTCGATCCTCGCTTAAACTAGTGAATAAGCAATCGTTCACGATCGATACCCAATGCGACGTTTCCCCGCCAATATTCAAAACTTACTCTTCATCGGGTTAGGATTTCCAATCATTGGACTCAATGTATGGGTATTATCTCAGTTTTTTCGGTATTTCGAGCATCTAATTACTATTTTGACGATCGCGGCACTGATCGCATTCCTACTCAATTACCCTGTCAAACTGCTCGAGCGAGTACATTTTCGCCGCATCCCGGCAATTATTGGAGTTTTATTAATTACAATTGCGCTCCTAGTAATTTTGGGCGTGACGGTAGTTCCTAGCGCAATCGAGCAAACTACCGAACTAATCAAACAGATCCCAGAATGGCTTCAGGCAAGTAATGATAATATCAATGCCTGGGAAGAATGGGGCAAAGGTAAAGGCTTTCCGATCGACTTTGATGTATTGCGAACCCAGATTAATGCCAAAATCAATACCCAAATCCAGATCCTCGGTGCTCAAGTAGTAGGATTGGCAGTAGGCACCCTATCTAGTGCGATCGACGCACTATCGATCGTCGTCCTATCGGTCTACATGTTAATCTATGGCGATAAGTTATGGCTGGCAATTGTGGATATTCTACCCGATCGAATTGGGATGCCTTTGAGTGAATCATTACGGCTGAATTTCCAAAACTTTTTCATCAGTCAGTTGATTTTAGGGATATTTATGGCATCTACACTTACCCCTACTTTCTTTTTCCTAAAAGTCCCGTTCGGGTTATCTTTCGCAATTTTTATTGGTGCTTCCGAACTGATTCCGTTTATCGGTGCTAGTTTAGGAATTGGACTAGTGACGATCGTGATTATGTTAAAAAACTTTGGCTTGGGGATCTCTGTCTTAATCGCTTCAATTGTGATTCAACAATTTAAGGATAACTTATTGGCTCCCAGATTAATGGGTGAGTTTATTGGCTTAAATCCGATCGGGATCTTGATTTGTTTACTAATTGGCGGACAAATTGCTGGTTTATTGGGTGTGATCGTCTCAGTGCCGATCGCGGGTACCATTAAAGGCACGATCGATCTGATCCGCAAACAATCTCATGGTAGTGCACATCCAGAATTTGCGGGAGAGTCGGTAGATAGTGAATAAGTATTGGGGATTGGGCAACAAGTGCCGTCAAGCCTCAATCCCGAACTTTAGAGTGAGCATCAAGTAAGTCTATAATTGTTACCGATACATAATTATTAAATTTAGAATCTCATGTGGAAAAAAATTACCGTGTCATTGATCGCGACACTGGCAATAATATTACAAATTAATATCGCTCCCGTTGAAGCTGCGGGACTTCAAGGCTATATCGATACTGGTGATGGCTACAAATTTCTCTATCCCAATGGTTGGGTGGCTGTCAAAACTACCAAAGGCGCGGATATTATCTTCCATGACTTGATCGAGTCTAGCGAAAATGTCAGTGTCGTCATCAGCCAAGTAGATAAAGATAAAAAATTAAGCGATCTGGGTACTGCTTCCGATGTCGGCTATAAACTCGGTAAAAATGCGATCGCGCCGCCAGGATCTGGACGAGAAGCCGAGTTGATCGGTGCTGAAACTAATGAAGTCAAAGGTAAAACTTACTACATCCTTGAATATGATGTCAAACTACCTAATAGTCGTCGCCACAATATCGCCAGTGTCGTCATCAGTCGTGGTAAATTGTTTACCTTCAATGCTTCTACTACCGATCGACGGTGGACGAAAATGAAAAAGGTATTTACCGAAGTTGTCAATTCTTTTAGTGTGGCATAAGCAGCCACTAGCCATTAGCTACTAAAACTATGACTACCAATTTTGTCTTGGCTTCGGCTTCTCCCGCACGTAGACGACTGCTCCAGAGCGTCGGGATTAACCCCTTAGTGTGTGTGAGTCACTTTGATGAGTCTCAGATTCAACTGACAGATCCGATTGCACTGGTGGAGACATTAGCACAGCGCAAAGCGGAAGTTGTTTTGAGCCAGGTAAATGATTCTCTAGTATTGGGTTGTGATTCGGTATTAGTTGTCAATAATCAAATTCATGGTAAACCCCAAGATGCAGCCGAAGCATTTACCCGTTGGCAACAAATGCGCGGCAATCAGGGAACGCTGTATACTGGACACGCATTAATCGACCAAACCCAATCTAGACAAGTCGTCCGATGTGGAATTACGCAGGTTTATTTCGGTCGAGTTACTGATGCCCAGATTGAGGCTTACATCGCCACAGGCGAACCATTAGTCTGTGCGGGATGTTTTGCTTTAGAAGGTAAAGGAAGTGCCTTGATTGACAAAATTGAGGGTTGTCATAGTAATGTGATTGGTCTAAGCTTGCCATTACTGCGATCGATGCTTGCCGAACTGGGTTACGATCTCAGTAGCTACTGGTGAATCCTGCGACTCAAAACTTGGACATTCACCGCTCTGAAGCCTCTGGTCCCAACTTCCCGCTTATTTCTGATGATTTCTAGCGAAGAACTTCACCAACAACTGCAAGCCGGACAAATTCAGGCAGCTTTAGCACTGATTGTTCGCGATGCCAGCGAGTTAGATGTCACTACTCGGATGACTGAAGATCTGGCTGATTGTCAGTCTTCTAGTAGTGAATATCTCCGTACCAAAATTAACTTACTGACGGGAGAAATCCACAATGAAGTAGGTAAAGATGTTGTGACACGTAACAGCTATATTAAGCTGCAACAATTACACATCGACCAAATTATTGTCAGCCATCGGCTCGTGCAAGGTTATTTGGATCGGGTTAAAGCGATTTTGACAGTTTTAGACTCATCTCAAGGCGGCACAGCCGATGTGCGATGCTCCAAAGGCAAAGCTACGCCAATGAACGATCGTCTAGGCAAGAAACTACCTCAACCATCGATACTCCCCCACAGCGGCAACGTTAACGGCTCAGAATTAAATTCAAACGATCTAGTGGCACGGTTGACTCAATCTGCAATGCTAGTAAATATTACCGCTCTCGAACAATTTGAATTAGCTACCGCAGCCGAAGTAAGATCGATCGATCTTAATTTGGATCGGATCCCAAATAGCTCCTGCATAGAAGTCGAAGCCGCTGCTGGAGAGCATCCACAGCCGCAGCCAGCGATCGTCGCTCCACTCGCAAGTCCAGTAGACGCACAAACCGATCGAGTGCTTGTCGATCCCCTCGCTGTTGATGATGACATCGATTTATCCATTGATGAAGATGGCTCGGTGTGGGAGGAATGGGTTGAAGATGAAGACTTCATGCCCAGCTCGGTAATGTCACAGCCAAGATCGGCTTCACCGCCATTAAATCTACCCGATCGACACAAACACTGGGAACGACGACACCTAAATCCGATCGCTGTAAAACCTATAGCCCCTCGTACTACTGATTCGGCAGTAGCTGCTCCACAGTGGGATCGATTCGTACCTGAATATATCGGCGTAAGTAGTGATTCTCCGCCCCTCGGCAGCAATGGCGATGCTCATCAGATCGAGCGGTCAATACCACTAGATACTTAGGTTAAATTACCATTATGTTAACAATCAATTGTCAACCAATCTCATATGTTAACTGAATTCATCCATTTCCCAGTGGGGCAAAACTTATTCTCTACCCTCGGTTCGTACTTAGACCTAACTAATGTGTTTGGGCTGAGTTCCGAGCGGTATAATTTGGGGCAACCGTTCATTGCTTTTCAATTTACGTCGCCAGGTGAAGAAATTTTTAAGCTGGGGAGTTTCCGCTTAAAGTGGTATGGCGTGTTAATTGCTACAGCCGTATTAATTGGTGTGAATTTATCGATGCGGTTGGCAAAGTCCCGCAATATCGATCCCGAAGCGATCGCTGATTTAGCGATTTGGTTGGTATTGGGGGCAATTCCAGCAGCGCGGTTATATTATGTTGCCTTTGAATGGCAAAACTACTCTCAACATCCAGAGCAGATTATCAAGATTTGGGAAGGAGGTATTGCTATTCACGGAGCGATTATCGGGGGGTCGATCGCGGCGATGATTTTTGCTAAACTCAAGCAGATTTCATTCTGGCAGTTAGCGGATATCGTTGCACCTTCGTTGGCATTGGGGCAAGCGATCGGTAGATGGGGTAATTTCTTTAATTCAGAAGCTTTTGGTCGTCCGACAGATTTACCATGGAAGTTATATATTCCCAAAGATCGTCGTCCGTTTGAATATCTCAATTTTGATTACTTTCATCCAACATTTCTCTATGAATCCTTATGGAATTTGTTAGTATTCACAGTCTTAATGTGGTTATTTATCGATGATACTCGTTACCATCGATTAAGAACTGGTTCGATCTTCTTAGTTTACTCGATCGCTTATAGTGTCGGACGATTTGGCGTGGAAGGTTTACGGACGGATAGCTTAATGTTTGGTTCGCTCAGGATGGCACAGGTAATTAGTTTAGTAGGAATTGCGCTCGGCTCGATCGGGTTATTATGGCTATATATTCGACGGCGGAGTTTGCCAGATGTAGTTTGAATCTATTCACAGTCAAAACTATTTCTTATTCCCTACCCCTTAGTTCCTATTTCCCATGAATTTTACCGAAATTACTGTAACTGAATTGGTCGCTAAACTCGCAGACAACGATACACCATATCAATTTGTGGATGTCAGAGAACCGCAGGAACTAGCGGTTGTGACACTACCTAGATTTATCAATTTACCATTGAGCGAACATGCCGATTGGTCGCCGGAAATATATACGCGATTGGACAAAGATACCGAAACATTGGTTTTGTGTCATCATGGGATGCGATCGGCGCAGATGTGTCAGTGGTTGATCGATCGAGGCTTTACCCATGTTAGCAACATCATTGGTGGCATTGATGCTTATAGTCGCTGTGTAGATCCCAGCTTACCCAAGTATTAGGCGACTAGCTCTGACAGATTTGTGGTATCGATCGCTGATATCGGTTACGATAGTAATCTTTCAATCGATCTACTCACAAAGCATCCAGGCTAGATTCGGTTACAATTCATCCAGCGTTTTCGATTTGAATGAGGTGCAATTTCTCGGAAGCCGCTAACCGATAGCTACTTCCATCCTCAAGATCCACCGCATCTGCTGAAGAATTGCTATAGTTAATCACTCCGCACGGCGGTAGTAGTCTATGTCATTTGACTTGAGTAAACGTCATCAACAGATTTTGTGGGCAACTATCCGTCAGTATATTTCTACCGCCGAACCTGTTGGCTCCAAAACTCTAGTAGATGGGTACAATTTAAATATTAGTCCAGCCACAATTCGCAGTGGATTTGCCACCCTAGAAAAGGCGGGATTTTTGTATCAACCCCACACTTCAGCGGGGAGGATTCCATCTGACTCTGGATATCGGATGTATGTGGATCGACTGATTCAGCCATCGCCAGATATCGGGCGGCAAGTTGAAGAATTGCTTGCTGATAAACTAGATTGGGAAGGATGGAGTTTAGAAGCAATTTTGCGTGGTGCAGTGGAAGTATTAGCGACTCTAAGTGGCTATGTTGCGATGATTACACTCCCCCAAACTCGCCGCTCGACGATTAAGCATATTCAGCTCGTCCGCGCAGAAGCTGCCAAAATTATGGTAATTTTGGTATGGGATGCCTACGAAACACAATCGATCTTGATGCAGTTACCACAAGATCGATCGACCATCGACGAAGACTTGCTCGATCGAGAATTGCAGATACTATCAAACTTTTTGAATAGTAAACTTCGAGGTCGATCGGTATTAGAAGTATTCAAACTAGATTGGAGCGAACTCCTGGGCGCATCTCCATTTGAGCAGCGCGAACTTCATCAATATGTAGATTTAATTAGTAATTTACTCACGGATTTATCCCGACAGTCTAAGCCGATTCATTCATCCCAGATTATGATTTGGGGGATTTCTGAAGTTCTTTGTCAGCCAGAGTTCTCACAATTACAACAAGTTAAAACATTATTGCATTTGTTAGAATCAGAACAAGATAAAGTATGGAAACTAATATTTAATCCCAACCTAAATTCATCACTCGACCTTCAGCCAAAAATTGCGATCAGAATCGGTGCTGAGAACCCGCTCAAGCCAATGCAA
>JAJAZF010000238.1 GCA_026785875.1 Chamaesiphon sp.
CCAGAGTTTGCGAAGAAAATTGTCGATCGGTATAAGTTACCTGAGTGAATAGGGACGGAAAATATTCATGTTTTTTGAAAACACTGATAATCTGAAATCTACTAAATGCTATATTATTTATATGCTTTAAATATTCCTGTTACACAAAAGGTTTCGCTCGCATAAGCTGATTTATCAATTGTAATTGGTATTGTTTCTCGGCTAGTAGTTTCGGTACTAGTGGTTTTTCCTGTAAGAGCGTTAGTTATTTCATTAGAGCGTTTGATCGTCTCTTGAGAAGATTTCAGCAACTCCGTAAGCTTTTCATTTGACCTTAAACGAGTTTCTAAAAGATCGCTAGTTTTCCAAGCACTCGCGATCCATGTATTTGTTATCTTTTCCCCGTTTAAATCTCTGGTGATTTTTACATAGACATCTGTTGAAATCGAATCAGGATCGTCTTTATCAACATGTAAACTAGTTCCTGTTATTTGCCATTCCTGAATGTTTAGGATTCTATTAAATCTATCTTTCGCTAGATCTTGAACGCATCTATATTTACCACCTCCAGATTCTGGCTGCTTAAACAATGTTTCTATGTAATTATTGACAACCTCATGTATAGAATTTGATAAAAATGGTTGCTTGTGAAAACTTGATAAAGTTGATTGCTGCTGAGGGGTGATTGATTCTGTTGCAGAGCCACAACTTGACAACAGAATTGAAGAACTTGCAATTACTAAATAGCTCTTGTTCATATAAGCATCCTAATTTATATCTTCATTGGGCTACTTATATATCCATGAGACTATGAGACAAATCAGGACATTTTTATAAAATTACATTTTGAACAAGTTAGGTGTAGGGCACTGCCCACTAGCTAAAACTATGCGGAGCAACAACTTTGTCCGATTTTCTATCCTCAACATCTACTATCGATCGAATTAATACTAATATTTTTACAGCTCATTCGATCGCGCTCGTCAAATTCCTAGCTATCAACTATCAACTGTCAACTATCAACTAAATTAAGCCACTCCTCCATCTGAGCCACCGTCTGCCAACTAAACATCCCCACAATCAAATCGTCAAGTTGCTGCTCATTCAAAGCAGCGAGTTGACTCGGCACAGGCTTCGATGGTACATATCCCTGAAACTTCACACCAATCGCTCTGGTGGCAAATTCCAGCTTACCTCTTTGTTCCGCCTTATCGATTTCAGCATCGTACCAAGCATCGATCTCTGCCATCGTTTTCATAAACTCTTGCTCCTCTGTACTTAAACTGTTTGCTGGTAAGTCTTTGAGATATACGCAATATTTGAGGCTTGCTCGTATTGTATCATTTTTCTCTCGACGCTCTGGTGATAACTGTTCGATGCCCTCAAATGCTCGTCGCGCAGATTCCTTATTCCCCAGTAGCTTTAACCACATCGTTTCCGAGCTGTATTCTAACTGCTCGATGATGACTATGCCCATCCTCAAAAGTTTGACTGTTTCATACACGCCTACCCCAAATTCTGGATGGGCTTTTGCTCCACATAGCTCTAATAGTTCGGGACTACAATTTACTGTCAAAATCCAGGTAAACGGGTTTTGGTTATCGATGAGCTGGAGCGATTCGGGCGATAGTTGTTGATATTTAGCTGTCTGTTGTGCTTGCTTGAGAGTTGTGGCTAATTCTGCTTGTTTCGGCTCCCAGTATAGGTTGTTGCGCGTAATGGATTTGTGGATGTGCTTTTCCTGAACGTATCCGCTGTAATGCTCGATGATAATCGTAGGATGAACCTGCATCAAAGCATCAAATAATCCCAAATCTTCCTGCTCCCAGCCAAATTTATCAGTCTGAGCAACAAACATAAAATCTATTTCCAGATCTTCATCGTTTCTGACTTGGATATTCTGGAGTGTCTCACCTTTGGACTGATATAAGGAGCGCAGGTAAAATTTAAAAAATCTGTCGTGTTTGTACTGAGCCATTAATTTATCGGATCGCAAATCTCATATTCATATCGTGCCACAAAATAAGCTCCAACTTGCCGATCGCTATGATGTTTGAAGCCAAAATTCTCATATACTGACCGTAAGCGCGGACGATCGGCAACGCAATCTAATCTCAAAAAATGTTTTCCTAATTCTCTACTATATTCGATCGCCCACCGAAATATCTGTATTGAAATTGAGCCACCTGCAAAGCTTCGTCGCACCGCTAATCGATGAAGAAATGCCGAATCCGATTGAATAATATCTGGCCAAAATACCAAATCTTCGGTTTGGAATATAACAACACCAGCAGCAACGCCTTCACAAAATGCGATGTAGAATAAGCCTAATTCGATATCTTGATGAATAACGGATAAAGATATATGTTCCTGTTGCCATAGCGTCATATTTTTTTGTTCGAGCCATGCAGCGGCTTCAGACAATATTTCTGAAACTGTCGAGAGATCGTCTAGAGTAGCTTTGCGCACTGAAATTGGTTGCATTGCGATCGAGTATTTACTCCAGTTATGAAGGTATGATAGTATCATCATACTTGCGGAGTTAAGGCTATGAAACAAAAAATTGCGATTACCCTCGATCGAGAGTTATTATCTTTTATCGATCGGCAAGCACAGGGTAATCGTAGTGATTATCTCAACTCGCTGATTGCTCAAGAACGACGGAAGATTTTAGAAGCAGAAATTATTGCAGCTCTGCAAGCAGATAGCCAAGATCCAGAATATCAAGCCGAAATAGCCGAATGGGATCGATTGGCTGGAGATGGGATCGATGCCTAATGGAACATTAACTTATCAACGTGGTGAAATTCGGTGGGTGAAACTAGATCCAACTATCGGTGCTGAGATTCAAAAAACTCGCTCCTGTTTGATTCTGCAAAATGATCCGATGAATCAATACGGTCAACTGACGATCGCGATTCCCTTTCGACCTGGTGCTAAACAAGCACCTTATGTCGTAAATGTCTTAGCTAGCACTAACAATGGTCTAGATCGAGATCGTTTTTTAGACATTGCCCAAATTCGATCGATCGATGGACAAAGAGTGCTGGGATTAGTCGGAATCCTAGAAGATAACTATTGGCAGCAGATTCAAGAGGCACTGTCGATCGTTTGTGGTTTTGGTTTAGGTTGAAATTTAATGATGTGAGAAAATATCTTCATATTGCAATATATCTAGCGCAACCAGCGTCGGCAAAACTTTAAAACAATCTTGTGCTAGTTCCCAGCGATCTTCTCGTTGCAACTTAGTAGTTAATTTTTGACGCATACTAATCAGATAGCGGACATCATTAGCTGCATAGCGGAGTTGTGCAGCTGAGAGATTTTCAGCATCACCCCAATCCGAACATTGAGCGGATTTATCGAGATCTACCCCTTCGAGTTGAGAAACCAATTCTTTCAAGCCGTGACGGTTTGAGTAGGTGCGGATGAGTTTACTAGCAATTTTGGTACAGAATATCGGTTGAGTTTCGATGCCCAAACGGTGACGCAATTGCGCCACATCAAATCTAGCAAAGTGGAAAACTTTGGTAACAGAACTAGCTTCCATCACCCGTTGTAAATTTGGGGCGGAAGTTTGTCCTTTGGCAATCCGAATTACTGTCAGCAATCCAGGGGAAAATAATTGTACCAAACACAACCTGTCGCGAATATAGTTTAGTCCCATCGTCTCAGTATCTACAGCGATCGACTCTGCCTGTAGATACTTCTCGGTGAGAGCATCATCTAAATCTAGATCGCAAATTTGAAAATCTTCCATGTTGGCAGATGGTAAAAAGGAAACCATCTATATATTAGAGGATTGACTCACTAGTCGGCATCCTTTACATACCAAGCCTTACGGATAAAAATTTGCGTAAAGTAATATTCGCCCTTAGCATTTTGAGCCACCCCAATTCCAGTGAGATCGTACTGACCGCGCATATTGCGTTGGTGTCCTGGACTGGCGATCCAGCCTTTGACGGCAACCAGTTCGGGTTGCCCATGACCCGCATTGAACGCGACATTTTCCGCTGCACTGCGATAGACGATTGTTTTAGAAACTGAATCTGCCCGCTGATTAAAACCATCATGGCTCATAGTACTCGATCGAGCCATCTCTTCGCTATGTGCTTTCGCCTGAGCTGAGATCGCCGGATCGGCTACCAATGGTGGTAAATTACGGGATTGACGATATCTATTTACCAAGTTGTAGGTAGTTAATTCCGAGCTATTCATCGCAGGGGTACGGGTAGATTGAAGATTGCGATTAGCCTGATTTGGTGTAGATCCTGCTGTCGAAGGTGGACTTTCCTGCCCAGAATCTGCCCCACTTGGGATGCTAAAGCTCACGTCTGCGCGAACTGTTGTTGCTGCAATACCTATGACAGTAGCCAATGCACCAAAAGTGCCTAAAAAATGATATTTCATCGGGATTTACTCAATTTGGGATTTTTAGGTACGATTTTCGGTTCAGCCAGCAAATATTTTCCGAACGGCTAAATCAAAGATGGCATCTATATTTAAAATCCACTGCGATCGATGTCATATCAGGATGTAATCTGAAAACGGGTAAATTTTTGACATCCTCGGTCACTAATTAGCTAAAATAGAAATTGAGATCGATCGCCGACCATCCGCTACGCAAACGAGACTATCACTATGACATCCTATTCCGCTGCTTCTGCTCGCGCTGAAATGAGTGAACTGCGTCGGCTCAAAAGTTTGCTCCCACCCGAACTCCAAAGCTGGGTGACGGTAGAAACGACTGTCGAAGTCAATCCTCCCCTAGTTCGGAGTGAAGAATTGGGTAAAGATCAAGTTGAAATCCAGATCGATCTAGTCAAGTGGGAACGTTTGGCTCTCGATCAACGAAATCTGTTATTTTGGCATGAAGTCGCACGAGTCCAAAATGATACGATCTCTCGTGACGGCTGGGAAATGGCTGCGCTAGCGATCGGTTTAGGTGGTGCTGTCGGTGAGTTGTGGGTACAAGATGGACTATTATTGGTTCTAGCTTTAGGACTGTGTGGCGTGTCTGGATATCGACTGTATTCGCGCAATAATAGCGATCGCCATCTCAAAGAAGCGATCGATGCTGATGAAAAAGCGATCGCCCTAGCTACCCGCTTTGGATACACTCTCCCTAATGCCTACAAGAGTCTGGGCAGTGCCTTAAAAACTCTGACCGATGACACTCCCAAAAAGAGCAAACGCAAGCACTACGAATCCCGTCTCGACGCGCTCAAACGCAGTGCTACCAAAGCCAAAGATAAAGTCGATCGCACCCGCACTTCCCCTCGCAGTCGTCTAGCTGACGATCGCGAAAACCGCGAAAGTTACAGATAGATAGTTGATAGTTGATAGTTGATAGTTGATATAGCAATCCTATTTGAGTTCCTGAAAAAACAATCGATCTGTAGGGGCAGTGCTGTCTTGTCGTTTTTTTATTCTGGGGTTCCCCCAGAATAAAAACGCCGCTTCATGCCTGCCCAAAGCGAGACTCAGCTTCTCATTTAGGATTGCTATAGTTGATAGTTAATAGTTGACGGTTGACGGTTGACGGTTGACGGTTGACAGCTTGCACTGAGCGTAGTCGAAG
>JAJAZF010000239.1 GCA_026785875.1 Chamaesiphon sp.
CAATCAACAGGCATGTTTACAATCTTGCCCAGTCAGTTCCAGCCCAAATCCGAATAAATAAAACGCCTGTGACCAGGGCACCCAAGCCCCACTTCACAGCATTCTTATACAATGCTAGTCTTTGAGAGCCATTAGTAATACCAGCTTGAGCGGTGAAATTTTTCTCCGCTGTTGCCGCTTCCTGTATCAATTTAGACTTAAAGGCTTGTGGATCGGTGCCAGCAGCTACGTTACCACTCTTCATCAGAGCTTCGATTTGGGAGGGCTGCGCTTTTTGCAGTTGTGCTTGAATCTGTTGTGCCTGAGCGATTCTCGGAGCTAATTGCGCTTTCACTTGGTCTTCACTATTCTTGTTAAGAGTGGGTGGAGTGATAAACAAGACAATAACTAAGGCAAAATAAAATACCCCAGCTAGTAATGCTACCCAAGACAATAGCTTGAGGACAAGCTGCTCTCTTTTCTTGCGAGCTTCGCGCTCTTCATAGAAAACCAAGATAAAGCCAAGTAGTGGCACAGCAGAGCGTTCGACAAAACCGCCAGCAGTTTGAAACTGCCAGCCTGGATTGCTCAGTTGCAGGGGGACGAGTGCGCTAATGACATCAAATAGGGTCAATAGCAACAGTCCATAACCAACAACACGAAATAAAACTAGAACGGGAGTCATGAAGAAATAGCACCTTTAATTTGAGCGGAATCTGGGAAAATTGAGTGATGAATTCTATGCTGCGGGAAAATGTAATTGCCACCAGCGAATCCAAGTCACGCCAACTGTTTCTAACGTTTTTATAGTAGCATCAGGAGTCGCCCGATCGAGTGGGGTAGAAAGTACCGTCCACAGACAGCGACTATCCCTCAAAGTCTGTCTTCCCATTATCCACGGCAGCAATCGCTCGATCGGGATACCCGTTAGGGGATTGGGATTACTATTAGCATGAAATTGATCTCCAGTTACCGTCGTTATCCCCTGAGGATTGATGCAAGTCCCAAAATAAGCGGTTTTTTTATCGACAAATAAACTATAGAAACCCAACCCAGATTGCTCTTTCATCGTTGATGGCTGGAGCGCGGTGATGGGAACTTTGGTAAACACAGGCAACATCGCATCCATCGTCGGTCGATTTGCTACCCCATCAGTGATGTAGCGAATCTGAATATCGATGCGTTGTGGGTGCGGGTACTGATAAGACATCCCCCTTGCCACCATTCCGTTCTCAAAGGAATGAGCGGCTAATGGTTTACCGACTAACGTCTGTGATGATAACTCGATACTGGGCGGAAAATTGAATGCCGCAGGTTCGCGCAGACTCGATTTAGTGGGATTATTAATAACGGCATTACCCAATACGCCAATCGCACCACCACACAGCAGTAATAGTAGTGATTGACGCGCAAAATTGGCAATCGGCAGCATCATTTTAGTTCCTCTTGTTCTGGTAGCTTAGGTGCAAATAGCTCGATCAGGATCTTCAAGAGTATGACTAGTAGAAATGTCCCGATGACCGAAAATACCAGCGAACCTGAACCAGCGTGCCAGTAATCAAAAGCTTCCATCTGTTTTTGAGATACGAGAATTGTCATCAGTGACACCCGTAGGGCATTGACGACAAACCCAATCGCTACAGCCGCTACAGGTAGGAGCAATTTTTGGAACCATTTCCAAGGTAAAGGTAACAGCATCAGAAATAAAACCGACATCCCCAGTAATTGGGTCATTGCTACCACTCCAGAACAGCCGCTATAGACCTGAACACTACCACCTGGAAGCTGGAGATAGATTCCGCTCTGAGTCACGTCAAAGCCTGAATACCAGAGGATAGAACTGGCAAAATGAGCTGTGAGCGGTGCCGGATCCGTCAGCTTGGCAAGCAGAACTTCTGGAATACCTGAGAAGAAGAGGAGTACGAGTTCTCGCCAATATGTTCTCAATCCCCGAAATCCAGCAGCAATTAGAGCTAGAGCGATACCAGCAATAAATGGGTAGCCGATCAGAAAAGATTCCTCACAGTAGCCACTACTCTTGAGCAAGAGTAGTGAAAGCAACAGCGCACCGAGTAAGCTTGCTACAGGCCCACTCTGGAATTCGAGTTTGTCCTGTCGCTCCCGGATTAAATAAGTCGCAGTCAGCCAAAATAGCACACTGGTGATTTGACGATCGGAACCACCAGTTTTGAAGCTCAGGGTTAGGTGAATGGCGATAATTGCCGCCCCGAGGACTAGTAGTAGAAATGGTGATGCGATCGAGATGCGTTTGAAAAAAGCCTGTTGTTTCATGCTTTCTAATGGTTGTGTTAATTTCCCACATTTGTAGTCTAAAAACTGGTATGGGGCAATAAATTGCCCAGTAATTAATAAATTTGCGATGGTGTCTAAAAACTAGCAACTATAGTATTGCGTACTATGGTCGATATCTTTAATATTTGTTCCAGATAAATTTAAGTTGTGCCGGATATCGATCCTTGGAGTAGTGCGATCGATCGAGCTACTCCCAATTGGTAAGAAAAGCACTACTAGTACCAGTGCTTTAATTTTCAGTCGATGGTGAGATGAACGATCGAATTTCTCAAACCAAATCTGAAGGTTAATTGGCTCTTACGCCTAGACCATTATTTTGTCCATTGGTATTCAACCAAATCTGACAGGCATTCTGGCGGGTGGCTTTGGCTAAGTGCTGCTTGGCGGAGAGATTACCTAGATTGTCGCAGGTATAACCAGCGAGGGCGATCTGCTGGCTGTTGCATATTTTCAGGTTGTAGCCATAGCCTTGAGCCACACGCCCAAACCGATCGATCGTCCGATAGCGATCGACATAATCTAGAATATTCCAATACTGAGTGTCAACTAATAAATATATTTGGCTCTGGCTGCGGTTGGCAATCCAATTTGTCACTAATTTCGCTGGAAATTGTTCGCTTGTCCACCATAAGCTGGGTACTGTCGTTCCTTTTGGTGATACTGTATCTGCTGTAACAATATTCGGATCGGCACTGACATCAGCAGAATTTAACAAGGTCATATTTACATCACAAATCTCTGGCGTAGATGGAATCGGGAGCGATTGGGCTAATGTGGTAGAACTCAAGCCTGTAGTTAAAGATAGGCTGGCGATCCAACAGATCGCATGGGTACTTTTGCGAGTTGTACGATCGACGACTTTAGTCAACCATCTTGAAGCTTGTAGTGTGGCTCTCGATCGCTCTTTGACTTCCATAGGAGTTAATTTCTATTTTGAGCTGTGACGATTTTAGCCTCAAGATAGTTCGCCAAAGCTCACTATACTAAAAACGGCTAAAGGATGGACTTTTTATTTAACGCTCGAAGATTTACTCTGCAAAGGTTTGAATCACTTTGTATAAAGTCTAGCTCCCATCCGTGTTTAGTATAAGATGCTTAATTGATAATTGATAATTGATAATTGATAATTGCGGATGCAATCACGCGGAGGTTTCCTCCGTGCTAGGCGGGTCCCCCGCCCAGCAATGTGTTGCACCAAGCAGATAATTGATAATTTGGTTTTTCAGATGGGGATTTAGACCCGCTGGGGCGTTGGCGTAGCCTCTCCGAATAGGAGAATCGCTGTCAACTGTACTCGCCTTTGTGATATGAATAGTTAACTGTCAACTGTCAACTGTCAACTATCAACTGTTTAACCAATCCAGGTTAGTTCGATCTCATTTCCATCGGGGTCTTGAGTAAATAGTGCAGCTCTACCAGAATTACTCATTTTTACCACACAATTAGCTGCGAGTAATTGTTGTTTGGCGACTTCTAAATCTCGGATTCCTAGGGCAATATGTGGATTGCGAGTTGACTCGATCAAATCGATTTGATGATTCGATCGATAATTCACATCCTCAATTAGATGAATCTGAAAATCACCAATTTGATACCAAGCACCAGGATAATTCAAATTTCGATCGACTCGTTGCAGCCCCAAGATCTCACTATAAAATTAGATCGATCTGTCTAAATTTGACACGATCGTTGCAGCATGTAGACAACCAACAACTTCAATCATGGGAGTAGGGATAGGGGATAGAATAGAAATAGGGATGCTACCTGCGCCGCCCTCGTCTCCAGCCGATCGGCGTTTAGCCTAGATCGAATAGTAGCACTTCACCATTGCTAGTAGTAGATAGCTCTAATTTGCTACCACCAGCATAAGCTATTGCATCCCCCGCATTCAGTATTCGGTCATCGATCGCGATTTCCCCTTGAGCCACATGCAGCCAGACAGAGCGATTGGGTTCCACTTGATAAGATACCTTCTCATCCATTGCTAGCAGCCCCGCGTAGAGGTTTAGATCCTGATGGATAGTTACAGAATCATCACGCCCATCTCGCGAAGCTACCAGGCACAATTTACCCTGTTTGCGATCGATCGCAAAAGCTTTCTGTTCGTAGCTAGGGAGCAAACCGACAGTATCGGGAATTATCCAAATTTGCAGTAGATGTACTGATTCGCTGGCGGAGTGGTTGACTTCGCTGTGCGTGATTCCTGTTCCCGCAGTCATCCGCTGGACTTCTCCAGGATAGATGACTGCACCAGTGCCGAGACTATCTTGGTGTTTGAGCGCACCAGAGAGCACATAAGTGATAATTTCCATGTCTCGATGTCCGTGGGTACCAAACCCCCGCGCCGGAGCGACAACATCATCATTAATTACTCTGAGCGTCCGAAAACCCATCTGTTGAGGATCGTGATAGCTACCAAACGAGAAAGTGTGGTAGCTATTTAACCAATCAATTTGAACGTGTCCGCGATCGTTAGCTTTACGAACAATTGGTGTGATTTGGCTCATAAAAATCTACCCGTAGAGATATTTATCATTACCTACTTAGATTTTAATCAATTATGAGACCTTTGGTAGCCAACCAAGCTCGATCGAATATCCGGGATTGATATCTCGCTCCACCATCGCATAATATAGTGACGATTGTATGTCCTGGTCCCATTTGCTTTGCCAACCTCACCGCCGCCGCAACATTTATACCGACCGAACCACCCATAAATAATCCATCCTGACGGAGGAGTTGATAGACTACTTCGATACATTCTTGGTCGTGAATTTGGATCGCATCATCAATGAGTACACCTTCCATATTTCCAGTAATCCGACTATTCCCGATTCCTTCAGTAATAGAACTTCCTTCGATTGTAATTTTGCCAGTTTTCACGTAACTATATAATCCACTGCCCATCGGGTCGGCAATGACACATTTTAGCTGAGGATTCTTTTCTTTGAAGAATAACGAGACTCCAGCAAAGGTACCACCAGTACCTATCGACGCTACCCAACCATCAATTTTGCCATCTGTCTGCGCCCACATTTCTGGACCTGTAGTTTCATAATGTGCCAGACGGTTGGCGAGATTTTCAAACTGATTTGCCCAGATCGCATTCTCCATTTCTGCCGCGATTCTGCCCGATAATTTGACGTAATTATTCGGATCTTTGTAAGGCACAGCGGGCACTGTACGGACTTCTGCGCCAAGCGTTCGCAATGCTGCTATTTTTTCTGCTGACTGAGTTTCAGGGATGATAATCAGGCATTTATAGCCCTTAGCATTGCAAATATGCGCCAGCCCAATGCCCGTGTTTCCGGCAGTGCCTTCAACTACAGTTCCACCTGGTTTGAGAGTACCGCGACGTTCAGCATCTTCAATAATATATCGAGCTGCCCGATCTTTAACGGAGCCACCTGGATTGAGAAATTCAGCTTTACCTAAAATTTCACATCCAGTCGCATCACTAAAACTATTGAGCCGAATTAATGGCGTATTTCCAATTGTTTCTACAAATCCGCGTTTGATATGCATCGGTTAAAATTAGTTGATAGTTGTCTGTACAGGGATGCCCTTATCTACTTTAATTGTGTTGGCTATCTCCATCGATCTTTGTTCTAGAGTATGCTGTTTAGAGCGCGTCGGTTGCTGCGTTGAGTCTCAACGATACGATTGTAAGGGGGGCTACATTGACCATCCTAAATATTTTGACACATCTGACTCTTGAAAATTCATGAACATCCGGATTGGTAATGGTTACGATATTCATCGTCTTGTTTCAGGTCGTCCCCTGATTTTAGGCGGAGTACGGCTCGAACACGAACTAGGGTTATTGGGGCATAGCGACGCAGATGTGCTGACTCATGCGATTATGGATGCGATGTTAGGTGCATTGAGCCTGGGTGATATCGGGCACTTTTTCCCACCGACAGATCCTCAGTGGGCGGGTGCAGATAGTATCGAACTGTTAAAACAAGTCAATAATCTAATTATCGATCGCGGGTGGCAAATTGCCAATCTCGATACAGTCGTTGTCGCCGAGCGTCCAAAACTCAAGCCCCATATTCATGCTATGCGCGATCGATTGGCACA
>JAJAZF010000240.1 GCA_026785875.1 Chamaesiphon sp.
ATCTAATCGCATCGCTGCTAAATTTAAACGTTGTCCTAAATGTCCAGCATCTAGATGTAAGTAACGGTAGACTCGATCGCCATATTTTTGGATCGCCATTTTTAGATCTGCGGTGTGAAAGATTACTGCTCCAGCATCACGCCCTAATTCTTGTCCCAAGCAGAGATAATGTAATTCTTGCCGAAAGTTTTTGAACCGAATTTGACGGAGTTCTTGCGCTTTGGGGGCGTAATAGTAACAGCCTTCATCCAATCCTTGGACTCCAGAAACAGCGACAAATGTTTCGATCGAACCCAAGTCGAAATAATCGGGGTTTGGATCTAAATTTTGGTCGGCGTAATGTTGAGGATGATAAGTAAAATCTAACAGAGCCTTGAGTTCGGTTAGAGTCAATTCTTCACCTGTAAAGCTCCGAGTCGATCGCCTTTTGAGAATAGCATCTTCTAGTCCCGATAATGGCAAATTATCTTGCCAGTCAATCGGTGAAGTTTTCGTTGATACTTTTAGACAAAATGGGAAATTATACTTATCATCTAACTGGATATCAACATCCGCTGGATTAGCGGGTAGCGATCTCAACTCAGTAATCTCAGTCATTTGATGACAATAGTTTAATAGTCTCCCATCGGGTAAGTCTGGATATTCTAAGTTGATCCTCGAAGGTAATGCTGTCGGAAAAGATGGAGTTATCGGTTCGGGATGAGCCTCGATATCAATAATTGGAATTACTGAGACAACGGCTTCTTGCTCTGGATTGAGATATAGTAATTCATTGAGATCTCGATCGACAAAACCACCAATAAAGTAGGGACGAAAACCATTCATCGCTCCTGCTAGTTCAATATTACCTAATAAGTGTCCAGTATCTAGAAAAATTCGGCGATAGGCGCGATCCTGATATCGCCATGCCGATCGATTAAATATCGCAGTAGTAATTAATGTAATCTCAGCCACCTTTAAAGCTGGGTGCATAAAACAGGCAACTTGAATATTTTGCCACACATCATTTGCCCAAAAATGGATCAGGGTATGATCTTTGACTTGATAATTATATAGTCCGGCTGGTAATAACTTATTACCACGAGCTACTAAATAAATCTCGGCTGGATATAGTCCCCCCGCTGATGGAGCCGCCCGTAAATACATCGGTTCGCCCATCGTCTGAACTTTAGCAGTCAACCCATAACTACATAGCAAAAATAGCGATAATCTTTGCCACCACAGACTATCTAGATCTTGGTTAGTCGATTTTAAATACGGTTTGAGATCGTAAGTCGTCCCAATTTTATATTCTTTGTATGACGATGGTTGCTGACTCCAGTCTAACCCTTGACTTTTGGATGCGATCGTCTCTGGATCGTATTTTGTACGCTGATGATAATGCTGGGCAAATGAGTCAACCATAAGAATTGTCAGTCGTAAATTATAGTGTTATTGCTGTCCAGATCGTCCAAGTATCTGTTAATAGTAAAAAACCAGTTAATACTAATAGTGCAAAATACATCCAAGGTTGGGAAAGTGGGTAGATATCTGTGGTATCGATCGCGGTGTATTGTTGGACTAGTTGTACCAATCGATTAAACCCAGCCACCCGCATCGGTAATAAAAAGCCTTCACCATCGCCATTAATAAAATAATAAACTAATCCACCCTGTCCGGTCGTCCGCATTTTCAATTCTTTAACATCACTCCACGACAATACCCAACTTTTTACCAAGAATTTTGGCACCCAAATCGGATAATTCACCTGAACCCTTCGATCGTCCACGATGACTCGTTGGCTCAATCCTCCCTGCAATGCCACAAATCCCAATCCAATCCCAATCCATAGCAGCCAAGCCGGAACCTCGGCGTGGGTGTACGTCGCGAGGAAGGGAAGGGGAGCCATCAGTGAGATATACAACAAGCTCAACGTAATCCGAATCAGTGGGGAAATGTAAAAAGTCATTTGGATGGGAGGTAAAAAGCCGAGAGTCGATCTGAGGGCGAGGATCTGTTGTAGCGGGTTGATGCTAATTAATAACGTTTGGGCTAGAGATTTGCTGTCAAACCCGCCCTACCCTGCTTCAGATGATGAATATAGCGAGATCGCTACCAAGATCGATCGAGTCCCTGTCCCCAAAAAGCGGTAAATTTACTAACGGTAATATCGCCTAAAACTTTGGTTTGACAAGCAAGACGGAGGTTTCTAGAAGAGGTGTGGGGCGGAAAACTGCGTCTGGCGATATCTTTCCAATTTGGTGCAGATACATCGCCCTCAATCTGCACTGCACAGGTACCACAGGTGCCAATCCCCATACAGTTAACAAACTTAGCATTACCATTGTAGAGATCTACCCCATTGGCTAACAGTACCTGGCGGAGATTGGCTCCAGTTTCGCAAGTAAATTTTTTTCCGTGGGCGGTGACTTGGGGCATGGTTAGTGAACTAAATTTAAAACGGATCTACTCTCTTGTAATTATGACGCACATCCAAATTGACGATCTGACGCTCCGCGATGGCGGATAACGGGAAACGGTTGAGGATAAACTGAAACCCAGCTACTATCTAGGTTTTGGACAAATGTAATCCGATAAATATTTCGACATTTTTAGCTAAGTAGTTGCTATACCTAACTTCACATACCTCACAAATAGATGATAGACATCACAGCGTAATCTCGATCGCGTTTAGACAATAGAGCTACAACACGCTATAGATTGTCACATGCATGAAACTCAGCTCCTTTACTTCTCTAATTTGCTCCGTGGTAATTAACGGATTTAACACTTTTCATCAACCTGCTGCTGCCGAACAATTGGCACCATCCTGGCATATTGCTCAAGCAATTAGTACGGTAACTTCAGATTCTAATAATACAGATGATTTTGTTGCGGCTTTAGTAGGCGAAAAGTCAAGGTTTAGCACAAGTTAGAATTGGTGAAAAGTGGGGGTTTATTAATAAGAGCGGCTCGATCGCGATCGAGCCAGCTTTTGATGAGGTTGATAGTTTCACTAATGGTACTGCATGGATTAGGAGCGGTGAAAAAGTTGGCTACATCGATCGGACAGGTAAATTTTTGCAAAAAACAGCTATACTCCAGTCATCTCAGATAAAAAGATTGGTATCGTTGATACCAATCTTTTCTCATCTATAATTGAAGTAAATTAGAGGTACAGATGGGAGCGACAACCGGAAAATTAACTGGGGGACAGCCGACGATCGCGCGGTTATTTCACTGGGTAAATATCATTAGTCTATTTGGCACGATCGCCAGTGGCTTGCAGATATATAATGCAAATCCCGTATTTGGTGGACGCGAAGGAATACATATTCCCTGGTTAATTACATTAGGCGGCTGGTTAGCTGGAGGACGAAATTGGCATTTTGCCCTGATGTGGGTTTATGGTTTAAACCTGTTAGGTTATGGCATTTATGTTTTTTGGACGAAACGATGGCGCGATCGATTTGTCAGTGATAAAGATATCAAAGCTCTGCAAGCCAGTAGCAATCCCAAGCGACGACAATACGCTTGGCATCGGATTGTTTATACTAGTATTATCCCGATTTTAATACTGGCGATTGCGACAGGTTTGTCGATGTATCAGCCCGTTCAATTTTATTGGCTAGCTAGTCTATTCGGCGATTGGCAATCATTACGAACGATTCATTTCATGACTGTTCCATTAGTATTATTATATACTCTCATTCATTCTACTTTGGCATTAGGAATTGGTGATGGAAAAATTGCTACAGCATTTTTAAAACTAAAAAGTAGCGATCTCTAAAACCTAAAACATAAAACCTATGAGCGATAAAGAAATATTAGCAGATTCCAGTCGAATTTCTCGCCGTCAGCTATTCCAATGGGCGGGGGCTGGATTATTGGTAAATGTGGCTGGAACACTGCTTTACGACCCGATCGGTCGCATCTCTATGCCGATTAATGAGGCATTTGAAGCACTATTATTATCATCGCAGCCAACACCAGAATTTCCGATAACTGCGATCGAACCCGAGCGATTAATTGTCAATAGTTTTCGGGGAATACCATCGATCGATCTAGCAAATTTTCAACTAACGATTTCTGGGGAAGTCGATCGACCCTTAGCTTTAAAGATGGCAGATATCCAACAGTTACCATTTACCTCAATGGTAATCCGGCAAGTATGTGTAGAAGGATGGGCGGCGATCGTGCAGTGGGGTGGTATTAGATTGCGAGATTTATTGACACTGGCACAGCCTCGATCGGGTGCTAAATATGTGTATTTTAAATCCGCTGATGGCTACTACGAAAGTTGGGATTTAGCATCAGTAGTTCATCCCCAAACTCTGTTAGCCTATCAAATGAACGGCAAAGATTTACCAGCAGAAAATGGTGCCCCATTGCGATTGGCTGCACCAATTAAATTGGGCTATAAACAGAGCAAGTGGGTAACGGAAGTGGTAGTCACTAGTCAATTGTTACCAAAACGTGGCTATTGGGAAGATTTGGGATACGAATGGTTTGGGGGATTGTAATTTAGGTGGTGGGGCTATTGCTGACTGTATTACGCTCGAATTTGGGCAGACTAAATAGACTGACTTTGCTGGAGTTGAGTCATCAGATGTAGTCTTGCTAAGAATATGGGTGTAATTGTCTTTCTCCTTGCCTCGATGGCGATCGTCTTGTTTTCGATTAATTTTTTTCGCGATCTTTCACGTGTAAGTTGCCGAGAACCTTTTGCGCTCGGTTATCCACGCGCATCCCTTGTGGAGCCGCTCCTTACACCAGTGGAGCAAGTAAAAAGTCCCGAGCGATTACCCCAAATCAAATTAGATTTCGCATCGATTGCTACACCTACGCCAGTAGTAGATCGCTCTACTGAAGTATCGTCAAATTTTATCACTGCCCCCTCAAAAACCGAAGAATCGCTGCTATTTCGCAGCCTGACACTGGGAATGTTCGCACTCGCTGTCATCAGTGTAGATCTAGCTGCGGGAACTCACTATAGTGGGGTGGGAATTCCTGTTACTGCAATGGGCGCAGTCTGGAGTTGGTACCGTCGTCATCACCCTCGACATTGGCTAAATATATCGGTATCTGTCGGTAGTCTGGCGATCGTCTGTGGTTGTCTAGTGCCCATTTTAGTCTCACAGATGCAGATAGCGACCGATCTGGTCGCACCATCAGTCAAAATGTCTACAATGCTAGAATTAGCTCTGGGGCTGATATTGGTAGCCATCCAGATGGGTTTGAGCTTTAATCTTTATCACCGTCGCTTGCTGGGTTATTGTCTGGTAACAAGTGGAGTATTGATGGCTGTGGCAGCTAGTTTGAGTCACGCTCTGAGCTTTCTCATTTTATTGTGTGGGTTTATCGCGATCGCGATTCCCACCTTGATGCTTGACTATCGATCGAGATTAGCACTACAGCCAGTTGGTATCGCTGCTTTACCCACACCGAAACAATTATCTTATCGGCATTTGCCTTGGCGATATCTGAGCCAACTAGCAGCGATCTCGCTCGGGTTAGGACTAATGTTATCGGTGTTCTTACCCAATTTTCACTTTCCACCTTCATTTCCAGCGACTCAAGGGGATCTTCTGCAAACCCTCGCCCAAAAATCTTACCTGCCGAAAATCACTCCTCAGAGAACCTCATCGTCACAACAAGCGAGTACTCCACCTGCAAACATCCGCGAAATAGCCACCAAATTCTTGTCACAACCTGGCAACAATAATTACCCCGATATCATCAAGCAAGACAATCTGCAACTTCCCCCCGAACTTGCCACTCAACTTCAACAAACCACCCACCAGATTTTAGCCACCTCCCCCCAACCGCTCAAATCAGATTACGATCGAGCCGCCTATTTAGCTGATTATCTCAAACAACACCATCAATCACCACTAGCGGATCTCGCCAATCTACCCCCAATCGATGCCAAATTAATCCAGCAACTCACCGCCAAATGTGCGGCTGCACCCCAAACCTGTAAATTGGTGGGAAGTAAGCAAGATGTCCCAGTAGTTTATACCTCCATGCTGAGATCGATCGGCATCCCAGCTCGGCTCAAAATGGATGATAAGCTAGCCCAAATCGATCCTCAGACGAAATTGTATCCGCGTCCAACAGCACAGACTCAGAGCCAAACGGAGGTGTATTTTCCCAACTGGGGTTGGCTCAGTCTAGACTCTACACCAGATCGACCTTTATTTAACTTAGACGATCGGCAACGAGAGCAGCTCCAGCAGCAGTTACAACAGCTCGCTGGCACTCCACCAAACGCTCCCAACCAAACACCCGCAGCCATCACACCTCAACCCTCGATCGATCATCCGTCCCCACCCACTCCAAGCCCAAGTGAGTCACCCAAATGGCAGCCCGATCCAGCGATGCTCAAAGCGATCGTCTTGATGATATGTATTGGGGGTGGAATTGCTGGGTATTTGTGGTATCGACGGCAGCAACAGCAACAACTAGCCGATCTACCACCGATCGAACGAATCTATCGATCGATGCTACTGAGCTTGAGCAAACAAGGTCGAGCTAAACTTCCAGCCCAAACCCAGCTAGAATATGCTCAAAGTGTCAGTCATACCGAGCATCCCCAAATTGCCAAAGTCGTCTGGGAAATTTCCCAAGTATATACAGCTTGGCGATATGGCAAACACCGGATCGATGTCCAACAGTTGACAAAAAAGCTGCAATATCTCCAACACTTACAGCAACTAGCCGCCAACAGAAAACGCCCTCTGTGGTTTTCGCGGCAAAAATCTCGCGCTGACACCTCAAAATAACCCCAGTGTGTCAGCGTCAGCGCGAGCATAACATTTATTGGCGATGATGAGGTACGATCGGACTATTCCGGTAGCTAACACACCATCCGATCGCAATTTTTGGTGTCCTAGTGCAGACTACTAGACACAGATGATTGGATATGTTATGATTACTAAATACGCTGGCGTAGCTCAGTTGGTAGAGCAGCTGATTTGTAATCAGCCGGTCGGGGGTTCGAATCCGTCCGCCAGCTCTTCAAAACCCTTACTTGTTAAGGGTTTTGTCGTTTCTGCCTAAATTTAGTAATCTCCGAATGACTAGCGATCGTCAATTGCTAGTCATTTAAGTGGCTCAGAATTATTACCTACTAGTCAAGTGCAATCTCTAGTTTTGCTAGAGGGAATGATGCCATTCCCTCTAGTTTTCATTGGACGAATGCTAGTGTCAACTAAAACTCAAATCCCAATCCGATATTAGTACCATTATTGGAGTCAAAATCTGTATTAAAACTCCCTAATAGTGATACGCCTTCAAATATATTGACATCGACACCGATTGTCCCGAGAATACCAAATTTGTCACCCTGGCTGGTACCGCCGCCCGATCGAAACTGCACTCCGCCACCAGCATGAAAAGTAATCAGCGGATTGCGCTCGAATGGTTCTTTGTCACCGAGTGCAAAATCATAAGTAACTGGAACTCGCACGACAGTTCCATTGCCACCAAAAATCGCTGATGGACGAATCGAGTATTTGTCCCCAAATGTGAATCTGCTAATCACACCAAAACCAGTCGCACCGTTGCCAAAGCCAATCGCCGGGCCAAAATAGTTACGGGGGATACTGCTAGGATAACCGCTCCCTGTATCTGTGATACTCGGAGATGTCGGAGATGTCGGAGCAGGTGGGGCAGGTGTGGAGCCGCCTGGGAGTTCGGATTGGGCAATTATCGGTGCAGGGGTAGCAGTAAGCTCGGGACTAGTCAGAGGCGGCAGATCTTGCCGATTCGCTCCCATAACTTTGGAGATGTTGAACTTTTGCGCCGTACTCATCGCAGGTTGAGATGGTGCAGAACTATGTAGATAGATAGGGGTGGTGGCGATCGGTGGGATCATAGGGATTGATTACTCCTCAAAGATTAGTTACTGTATTTAGTGCTGGTGGTCTAAATCCTGATTAAAGACTTAGACTGCTAATTGATTATATAGTTTCCGTACTTCAGATTGCTTCACAATTTGATTTGAGCTAGATCCCCATGCTCCTAACCGCTCCGCTTACATCCCCCTACCGCTTACTGACAAGTCTGTTTAACACGCAGTTTAAACGATTCGCACCGTGGGGATTCCCATCTGGCTAGCTAAAAACCGTAAGAAAGCCCCACCGATAAAACGGGATAAGCATTAAACCCTCTGAGATCGTTTTCGGTTCGACGAACTTGATTATCGAGTTGGTTTCGAGTGTCTGGGTTGTTGTTAAAAGCCGGATTAGTGGCAGTAAGTGTAACTCGTGGCGAACCTGTAAACATTACACCCAGATCGGCATTAAACCCCAAACCTTCATTTGTGGATTTACCAATCCCGATGCCCAGATAAGGCGCGATCGAGTTAGCATACTTATACTCCCCGCTGAGGGTTCCGATATCACTCGCTGGATATTGATTACCATCGATCGTGTAAGTACCAGTACTATTTGGCTTGCTGGTAACTGACAATTTATTATTTTGAGCGACTAAGCCACCAGTAAAGCGAAAACTGCTACTTCTAAATGGGTAGTAGTCGCCAAATAATTGAACGCTACTCAAGTTCAACTGTGAATCGTAATTAATCCCACTATCAGTGCGATTGAAATTGACATTACCAAAGTTAAATCCCAATCTACCATTGATTTGAGGTGTCAATGATTTGGCAACATCGACACCAAAGCCCAAAGTACCAACTCGCGCCGTAATACCTGCGCCTACTGGCTGTCTGGTACTGGCTGTCGCCCCTCGATCGATCGAATTGCGATCGCCAGATGATGTATTTGAAATATCTTGAATAATCGGCTGGAGACCGATATCTAATCTAGATCTGGATTGGGCTGTGAGTCGATCGATGATGGCTACTCTTTCTGAGGCTGTAGCCGCCGCGATCGCGACTTGATTTAAGCTAATAATGCCGATTAAAATGGCTGTCAGACGACCGTAGGTGAGATGAGACATAAGGATTACCTCCACTGATTCTACACTCAATTGATGTGGATAGTATATTAACAGCAATACTACCGCTATTTATATACTACCCAATTACTCGGTCGATCTAGAGATTTGGCTCTAAAATTGCTAACTATTTAAAGCTAGGAGTAGTTAAGCAAATTTAATCTTGAGATAATCCTCATCCATCTTTGCTCCAGTGGGTTGGAGTGCAGCCAGAGCCTGGGGTAGTACCATATTCCGACGGTGATTGCCAATCCGAATATTTAACTCATCCCCAGTCTTATTCAGTTGAATTTGGTCTTTAGCAATTCCTGGTAGATACAACTCTAAACTGTATAGACTGTTACCCTCTTGAACGACTCTGAGCGTAGTTTCTTGATAGTAGACCTGACTGGGATCTTCATCCCCATAGAGAGTTTCTTTCAATCGATCGAGTGCTGCGAGTCCACACAATTCCTCAGCATACAAAGGCACTTCTTTGACTGGGAGCGGATGAAAATCTTCGTGAATTTCTAGACGATACTTTTCTTGATTTTCCTTCCACTTTTGGAAAAATGGATCGGTAACAGTTGCGGGGATGATCCGATTGGCGATGATTAAATCCGTGGAAACATTATACAAGCTCAGATAAGCATGAGCGCGGAGTGATTCCTTGATCACCATCTTCTCTGGATTTGTCACCAATCGTACCGACGATACGGTGTTATCCATCAAGATCTTCTGCAACGCCTCTATTTGCTCGTAAAATTCATAAGGCGCGTCCATCACTTCTTTATTTGGCAAAGAGAACCCCGCGATCGGTTTAAAAAACGGTTCTACCAGAGGTCTTAGTGCGACAGAAACAGCCTGTAAAGGTTTATAAAACTTTCGCATATACCAACCCCCAACTTCTGGCAAACTCAGCAGTCTGAGGGCAGTTCCGGTTGGCGCAGAGTCAATGATTAGCACATCATAGATCCCCTCATCGTAGTGCCGCTTCATCCGCACCAGTCCAAAGATTTCATCCATCCCAGGCAAGATCGCCAGTTCCTCAGCTTGGACCCCTTCCATGCCTCGCGCTTGCAAGACTTGGGTAATATAGCGTTTCACCGCGCCCCAGTTGCCCTCTAATTCTTTGAGTGCATCCAGTTCCGCACCCCACAAATTGGGGCGGACTTCACGCGGCTCGTGTCCCATCTCCAGATCGAAGCTATCTGCCAGGGAGTGAGCCGGATCGGTACTGAGGACGAGGGTACGATAACCTAGTTCGGCACACCGCAATCCAGTTGCCGCCGCAACAGAGGTTTTACCTACGCCACCTTTGCCAGTCATCAAAATTAAACGCATAGTCTCTATATTCTGTCCGAGTAATCTTTTGGCGCAGCCTTTGTTGTGAGGACATCGCTAGTTTCGATCTTAGCGGTTTTTGCTCTTGGAGGCTATTTTTGGGGATCTTCCTAATTTGTCACTAATTTAATCGAAATTCTTTACACCCAATTCCGTACAAACTGCATCTAACGGCATGTCCCAAGGATCGATGCTCCAGGGGAGATTTGCCAACGGTGGTGTCTCTAGATCGGCAAAATCAAACACAATCCCGATCGTCGGAACTCGAACCAAGAGCGGATCTGTGAGTAATCGATCGTAATAACCACCTCCGTAACCCAATCGATAACCACCACGCTCGTTCGGCTTGGTGGTACCGGAGGCGATCGCCACGGCTGGAACCAGAATTAAATCGACTCGATCGAGTAACAACAGTGGTAATTCTGGGTCGGGTTCTAAAATACCATAACTCCCAATTACCATCGGTTGTGAAGGTTGCCAGCAGTGCCACAGCAGATCTTTGCCGACACATCTGGGCAATCCCCATTGCTTGTTGGTGTGGGTAAATAAATAGTCGAGATTGGGTTCTTGACGATGGCTTTGATAAGCAAGAACTGTTCGCGCTGCGATAAATTGGGGAGAGTTGGCAAGGTGATGACAGAGCCTGTCGCTCTGAGATTGCCAGATTTCTGGTGACAAAGCTTGTCGCCGCAGCAGCAATTGACGACGTAAACTAGTTTTGGTACAATTCACATTCTCAATTCTCAACTAGGTGAATGATGTTTTTATCGATGCTCATTTGCCAGCGGATCTGCCCACAAAGTACTTGCTAGCTCGGCTCCGGTTTGGAGCGGCAGTATCTATTCACACGAAATCAGCCAAATTGACCATGCAGATCGGTTCAACTTTTGGCTAATATGTGAATGTGGCTTTTATTTTAAGCTGTTATGCCTAGATCCTCATAGCAAGATTATTATAGCTACAATCCGATTTGACTAGTAAGCTTCAGATTCAGATTTCCTCTCTCTAGTATGCTTTTTCACCCAAGAGAAACTACAGAGTCAAGGCAATTTAGGCGGTGATTGAGGATTGCTGTATCTTAGGGATATAATTGCTAAAAATATAAATAAGTTAGGTTGTAAATATATCTAAAAATAAATTTAATTTTAACTAATTAGAATTGACAATAACATATTATTACTTAATGAATATTGCCACTAACCCGATCGAAGGTGAATCTCTAGCCCAATATTTAGTAAAAGTGTTAAGCGAACGCCGAAAACTAGTTAAATTAGAAGTAGATTTTATTCCACAAACTAGGGAAAAGTGGGAAAGGATTCTAGCCGATCGAACGACAGATTACGAACGGGCAGAGAAGGCCATCCATGCTTGTTATCTATATGCTGGAATGGAACGAGCGCGGATTCTATGGACAGAAAATCCGTTAACTGCGATGACAATCCTCATAAATCGTCCAGATTTAGTCGATGTAGGTAGCGAAATATCACAGCGAATCTGGCAGAGTTGTAATAGAGAAATCTATCGCCAAATTGAGCCAGAATTTATAGATGTTGTTAAAGCTTATGCCAATCCTCGCGCTCGAATTCTTGGGGAACAGCAAACACTGGCTTTCGATCCACTTGGAGATTTCTTGAATCAGGTTTCGATTGCTGAGATCCAAACAAGGTATCCGAAGATCGATCTATCATCACTACCGACGACAATGCAAGATTATCGAGTGGCTTATTTAAGTTATTTCGATTATTTTCACCAAATTGGGATCGATATTCCTCAAATTCAACTACTCGTCGATTTAGCCAAATCCTGCGGTTGTTGCTGGGCATTTGAGAATATCGTCATTATGACTCCCAAGGCATCCGAAATTAAATTTAGCGATCGCGGCGAACTAGTCTCCCTCGTCTATGATGGGGTCAATATCCTGGCGTAAGTTTAGTTCAGGCTTGCCCACTCGTGGCATAATTGGAAGGGAGAATAAGCAATTAACATTTATCTTCACTCAAGCCCCATTATCGCGATCGACATCTAGGTGCGTAGCAAGATTACCACCCCCAATCACGATGTTCGATCGCCAACCACCGATCGCTGATATTAACAGGATGTCGAGATGCCGCTAATTACGACTGGTAAGCCATTTATTCGGGATTTAGAACAAGCTGGAGCATTGGGTGTCTACGCCCCGCTCGAAGGTGGCTACGAAGGTCGGTATCAACGCAGACTTAGAGCGACCGGATATGAGAGTATGCGCGTATCCGCAAGGGGTATGGGCGATCTGAGCACCTATCTCACTGGCGTACATGGAGTACGTCCCGCTCATGTCGGCAAAAAAGAAATTCGCACTTATTATATCCCGCCCATGCTGGATACATATCTGGCCCACCTGCTACCAACATCTAAAGGTTTAGTATTGTGGTTGATTGATGGACAGGTATTGTCTAGTCAGGAATTAGCTTATCTGTGCGAGTTACCGACGATCGATCCTAGAGTCAAAGTTGTGGTTGAATTGGGTGGAGATCGCCAGTTTCGCTGGGTAAAGCTTTCGGATATCGCTAATCCCTAAGCTAGATCGGCGATCGAGTCTCCAGTTATAATTGAAACATCCGCAAGCAAATAGATTGATTTTACACTCCCCAATCGGAGTCTAAAACCTTTATTGCCTATCTGTCTCGATGTGCTAGGTGTTGCCGCTATCAAAAAGCTACGCGCACCAATCCCAATTCCCAACTCCCAACTCCCAACTCAGCATGAGCGCGATTACTCCCAGTCAAGTTAAAGCAAAGATCGAAGCGGGTATCCCAGAATCAATCGTCCAAATCACAGATTTGACAGGTGGCGGCGATCATTACCAAGCGGTGGTAGTTTCGTCCCAATTTGCAGGCAAATCCCTAATCCAACAACATCAATTGGTATATGGTACCGTACGTGAAGCGATGGATAGTGGAGCGATTCATGCCCTCGCGCTCAAGACTTATACCCCAGAAACATGGCAAGCTGCTGATTAACTACTACCTGTAGTACTAATTTAAAATCGGTTGGCACCCAAAAATATTCACTTTCAATTATTTTCAAAAATATGACTACCCCATCAACAGAAAAGATTGGCAAGCTGATCGGAGACAACAAAATTATGGTATTCATGAAGGGCAATAAACTGATGCCCCAATGTGGATTTTCCAACCAAGTCGTTCAAATTTTAAATATTCTGGGCGTACCTTACGAAACAGTTGATGTCTTAGAAGATGGAGACATTCGCCAAGGAGTAAAAGAATATTCTAATTGGCCGACAATTCCTCAAGTGTACATCAACGGTGAATTTGTGGGTGGTTCTGATGTAATGACCGAACTCTATCAAAAAGGTGAACTTCAACAAATGGTGGAAGTCGCTCTGGCTAGTTGATAGTTGATAATTGACAGTTGACAGTTAGCTTCTAAAGTTCGCTCGGCAGTTCTCAATAATAGAAATATTAATTGAGAATTGCCGAGCGAACTCCATCCACCAGAGCATTAATAATATTCTGGTTCTGTCTGAAGTTCGACGCGCTCAAAGTTAGAAGGATCGTAAACATAACGCATCGTTTCCTCCTCAAGTCGATTGATTTGATAGGCTTCTAGAGCATTGGTGCTACGTAATGCTGCTAAGTACCCATCGAGATACAATCGTAAATCGTCGAAGCGGTAGCCACGGTGCCACATTTCGACTAAGGCATCGGTAATCTTTTGGTAGTGCCCGATTGTTTCTATAGTTTGCAGCATGGCTTAATCCCTTGACATACTAAATAGGATAGACCGAAATTGGTGGAGTTGGCATCTATCTATCTATCTACTTTACGCTAGATTTTTTAGACCTGAGGTGCGGAAAATACACGTTGGCATAGCGGACGATTTGCGTCAACCACTATTGAGACTAGGTAGATATCATCTAGATCGTTAGACTACTATTTTATGTTCCAATTTTAGACAATGTATCTTTAATTAGAACCAACTACCTGAGTAAAAAAAATTGAAAGTTGCTGAATCGGGGTATGATTTCTCTGTAGGGGTGCCTATGAGTGGGTACCCTTAATTGATGCGGGGTAAGCACAAGGCATTACCCCTACAAAAATTATTTGTGCGTTTCATACCTTAATTAAGCAACGCCATAAATTGAAAGTTGTATCCTGAAAAAAGTGTGCAGATTCACGTTATCGAAGGCAAT
>JAJAZF010000241.1 GCA_026785875.1 Chamaesiphon sp.
CGATCGGCAATCTGCCAAGCACTGACAATCTCCGCCGCCGACCATTCCGAGGTGCCCCAGTAGAGGGCTTTGCCCTGCTGGATCATATCGTGCATCGCCCAGACAGTCTCTTCGATCGGTGTCTGTGGATCGGGACGATGGCAAAATACCAAGTCGATATAATCTAATTGCAACCGTTGAAGGGAACCCTCGATCGCCTGATGTAGGTATTTGCGATTGAGTGTATTCTTCCGGTTGGGGCCTTTAGCGATGCCCCAATAAAACTTGGTAGAAATAATATAATCCTCCCGATCCCAGCCCAGATGCTTGAGCGCGTTTCCCATCAGGGTTTCAGCTTTTCCACCCGCGTAAACTTCAGCATTGTCAAAGAAATTTACACCTGCATCTCGTGCCGCAGACATAGTTTCGATCGCCGCACGATCGTCTACCTGATTGCCATAAGTGATCCAAGATCCCAGCGATAACTCGCTGATTTGTAAGCCAGAACGTCCCAGTCGCCGATATCTCATGCTCGATTCTCCTTGAAAGAACTCAAATTTGAAATCAAAACTCCCCTGCGATCCTGCACAGGTGAGGATGGAATGGAGACACCAGTATTGAGGATGCCCCAACCAGATCTGTCGCTCGTGTCGTGAAAATGGTCGATCTTATTTTGAACCTACTCCCGAACCTGTGAAAAATTAGACATCTAGTGTAGAGGTGAATGGCTTGCACTGTTGGCGTTAGCCTTGCCCTTGGCAATGCGTAGTCGTTGGCGTTAGCCTGCCGTAGGCATAGTGTGGATGGTGAATCAATACTGTCTATTTCTTGAGTGGGAAGCGAGTAGCTGCTCATTTAGGATCGCCATAGATCGCTATCTAGTTATTGAATTTTAAAGTAAATTTGTCTAACTCAACACCAAATTATCTCGATGGATGACGGTTTCTTCGCCCAAGTAGCCAAGTAAATCGATGATATCAGTCGATCGATGTCCCTGAATTCGATCGAGTTCGATCCTACTATAGTTCACAATCCCCCGCCCAATTTCGCTCCCATGAGCATCACACAATTGCACTGCATCTGTCGCTTCAAAGTCTCCCTCAATGTGGGTAATTCCGGCTGGTAATAAGGATTTGCCACTATCAGTAATTGCTTGCACGGCACCAGCATCGAGAAATATCTTACCCACTATCACCAATCCATGAGCAATCCAGCGTTTTCTGGCACTATCGGCGCGTAATTGTGGCGTGAATTGAGTTCCCAAAGGTTCCCCCTGAAGAATCCGCTCGATGTATTGCGGAAATTGCCCATGAGTAATGGCTGTCTTCACCCCTGCACTGGTGGCGATCTGAGCGGCGGCTATTTTGGTCGCCATGCCGCCTGTTCCCCATTCCGAACCCGAACCACCAGTTTGAATCTGTAAGGCGGTTAAATCCTCTAATCGATCGATCTGGACGATCGGTTGAGCATTAGGAAATTTGCGGGGATCGGCTGAGTACAATCGATCGACATCGGTAAGTAAAAATAACCAGTCAGCATCGATCAGGCTGGCTACCCGCGCCGAGAGGGTATCATTATCGCCAAATTTTAGCTCGTCTACGGCTACCGTGTCATTCTCATTGACGATCGGCATTACGCCCAATCGGAATAGCTCTTGAAAAGTATTGTAGGCATTAATATAACTACTGCGCCTGTCGAGATCGCCCCGCGTCAGCAATATTTGGGCTACTGGCTGCTGATGTTCCCGAAATAAGTCATCATACACCCGCATGATAATCCCCTGTCCCACTGCGGCGGCGGCTTGCTTCAGGGCGATCGTTTTCGGGCGTTCGGTCATTCCCAGTCGCGCTGCGCCAACTCCAACCGCACCAGAAGATACCAACACAATTTGATAACCTTGGCTACGTAAATCGACAATGGTTTCAATCAGAGCTGCGATCGTTGCTAAAGCTAACCTACCATCACTACGCGTCAGACTTGATGTACCAACTTTAATTACTATGGTCTGAGACATGATGGGGATCGGGGCATACTAGCTAGGGATCGAGGCTTTCTATCTTGGAATCAGAATATTAAATATTTAGTAAAAGACCATACTTAAAACGTTTCAGAGCGTCAACTACCTATTTTTGGCAGCTAACGCTCTGAAAATTTATATATTTGATATTATGTTTAGAGTCTTTATCTGGGCTGACTCCATTTCCACTAAAGCTATGATGCCAGATCTTTTAGAGCATCTCTGTTTTCTTAATAATATATTTATATTTTAACTAATTGGGCCTTTGGGAGGTGGGGTGAAGATTTATTTAGTTTTGAACAAAGATACTCCCAATAGTCTAGCAATCGCAAACTCGATCCTTCGCAGCAGACTGAAGCTCAGGGTAGTATCAGCACTGACAATCGGCTCGATCAAGATCGTAAACATCCCTAGTCGATTACCCGCGAGAACATCTGTAAATACTCGATCGCCAACCATCGCTACCCGTGCGGGTTCCATGCTCATAGCCTCCACAGCTTGGCGAAGTTTTTTGCGCGATGGTTTGGCTGCGCTCAAGAAATAAGGTAGCGATAGACTATCGGCGATCGCCCCAATCCTAAGCTGACTGGGATTATTTGTCACTAGCCAGAGGGGGACAATTTTCCTAGTTTGTTCGATCCACAGTATCAGTTCCGGCTCTGCAAAACCAACACCGATCGGTACAATAGTGTCATCGACATCCAAAACCAAGCCTTCAATCTGATATCGAGCGAGAATCTCAGGAGTCAAATCCAAAACTGAGCTGCCAAGTACCAAGTCAGGTTGTAGTAGGGCAAATAACAGCAGCAATAGGGGATAGTGAATAGTCAATAGGGGTGAGGTATGCGGGAATTAACTAAATCTTCACCTGCATCAAACCTCACACTCACTAAAAGTACTCCATAGACGCAATTGCCCATGAAGTATTTTTAGATGATGTCGCTCGTCGGGTTGTGAATTATTTATTTCTTTCCAGACTGACGCTGCTGGCGAATCAATTGTGTTGCCGCCACATGTTCAGATAACGTTTTGCTAAAAACATGTGTACCATCATATTTTGCCACAAAAAATAGCAAATCTGTACTTTCTGGGTTGAGTACTGCTTTGAGACTCTCAATCCCTGGGCTGGCGATCGGTCCGGGTGGAATTCCGGCATTCATATAGGTATTATAAGGGTTAGGTCGTTTGACTTGGGCAAAAGTTAGGGGTCGATCGGCAGTCTGTTTGATGCCTAAACCATATTCCACAGTGGGATCGGACTCTAGCCGCATATTTTTAGCGAGTCTAGTGGTAAATACCCCCGCAATCTTCGGACGTTCGATCGGAATCACCGCCTCTTTTTCCACGACACTCGATAAACTTACCCATTGCAACAGACTCAATTTTTGGGATGCAGCAACTTTCTGATACTCTGGCAATGCTACCTGCTCAAATTGCTTGAGCATCTGCGTGACAACAGCTTGAGGAGTGATGGTATCGCTAGGGACTTGATAGGTTTCGGGGAAAAGAAAACCTTCTAAATGGGGAATACCATCGGGTAGCCAAGAAAACTTATCTTGAGGAATTTCCTTGGTAGCGGCGATAAAATCAGCAGCTTTGAATAAACCTTGCTCTTGGAAGTATTCTCCCATCTGTTTAATATTCCAACCCTCGCGGATGGTAAACCCAGATTGAACTACTTTACCTTCTAAAATTTGGGCGGCGACTACTGGTAAAGGCTGACTTGGCGATACTTCATAAGTACCCGCTTGGGGTGATTTGCCTTGTTTACCTTGCCAGGATGTCCACAGTTTCCAAGCTAGCTGGGATTTGATTGCGCCTTTTGCTTCCAATTCTTTGCCAATTGCTTGAGTAGAGGTACCAGGTTTGATTTGAATCTGGATACTTTTAGCATTTGGATCGGTGGTAGGTGATGCGACGATCGCGTTCCACCACGAGCCACCGATCCCGCCAGCAACAGCGATTAGCAGTGCAATTGGTGCTGAAATTAGCAACCATTTAGGAGTATTCTGGGCTAGTTTCAAGGGTAATCCTCCAGATCTAGATTTCATCCAGTAGCAGATCTTCAAGCATTGGTTGGAGTTGCTCGGCTTCTTGTTCGGAGAGTAATGAAATCACGCCGTTTTCATCGGCTTTCCCGAAGAATAAGAGTGGATCTACAGGGGTGCAGATTGCATACTCTTGCTCTTTATTATAAAATCGTGCCAAAATTTGAAATTCTTCTGGCTCCAAACTATCATCTTCTTCATCAAGTTCGATCGTGACTACTTCTGTCGGATCTAGTGGGGGTAATTCACCAACCGCACTGAGTGTAAAAGCAGTCCGCTTGAGCGCGAGATTTTGTTCGGATAGTACCGCCTGAGCATCAGCAAAGATCGCATCGATCTCTTCTTCTTCTTCGACAGAAACTAATTCGGTGACATCATCTTCTTCATCCCACGCGAAAATTTCAATTGGCGCATTTTCTGGTAGTAGCAGAAAGTAAGTCTTGCGATCGAGTTCGAGTTCGCGCTCGATGTAACAGGGGAGTTCGCGCCCAAATTCATCGGTTAGTTTGACTAACTCAGCATCATCGAAATCTTCAGACTGGGGTGATGAGGACATGGAAGATAATTTTAAATGATAACTTTAGTGGCTATCTCATTTAGAGGTTAATGATTCAATGCTTCGATCGAGATTGCGCCGACAAAGACCACTAGTAAGCCAATCCTTAGAATACCATAATGGCGACCACTGTTTGGCACAAATCTATCTAGGCAATACTGGAAATCGCTAGCCGCAGCCAGTCTTCAATGTTTGGACTTTTTACCATTAGACTATCTTGACCGATCGCTTGTAAAGCTTGGTAAATTTCATCAGTTGTATAGCCCAAAGCTAACAAAGTCATCTCAACTTCTGCCTGCATAGTTGAATTCAAACTAGTCAGTGGTAAGGATTCGCTCAAGCCTGATGTTACCCGCCATTGTCCCAGTTTACTCCTAAGTTCTAGGGCTAGCCGCTCGGCAGTTTTTTTACCTACTCCTGGGGCGGTGGATAGACGCTGAATATTGCTAGTGACGATCGCGGAGACGGTATCAGCCAATCCTAGTTTATCTAATAAGGCGATCGCCAGACTCGCTCCTACCCCACTGACACTAATCAATTGCCGAAATAAATCCCGTTCTGCTGCCGAACTAAAACCATACAAAGATATTTGATCTTCGCGCACCTGCTGATGCGTAAATACCTGAATTTCCTGGTTCGGCAACACTTCCAAGATCATCCGCTGGGGCACTTGCAATTCATACCCTACTTGATTTACCTCTAATACCAAAATTGCCCGATTATTAGCTGTCTGGATTTGGATGGCGATGCCTCTGAGGTAGCTAATCATCTAGATCGAAGTGTAAGTATTTTAATGATGTTACTCCAATTAGCTAGATCTTAGCTCAGATATCTACCCAACCCCAATCGCATCGATCGTCAGATTGATGAGGACATTTCGACAGATAATTTAGCGATCCTCGGAAATTGAGTTGCCGAGGATCGAGTTCGCAAAGTAAAGATAACTACTAATACTTAGTTCGATCGATAATACTTACCAATTTACTCGGAATGGCTGGTGCAGAGATCGCTGTCTGAGTCCAAGCAGTACGAGCGTATAAACTAGAATTGTCAGCAGTAGCGATAGTCGGCATTGCTTCGCGTAAATGAGCCGCTACGGCAACTGTGGTAGTGTCATAGGTTTGAGTTACAATTTTTGGGTACAAGCCAATCCCAATAATCGGGACGATCGAGCACATTGCGATCGCTAACTCGCGAGGTTTGGCATCCAACCAAGGCTTATCGCTTGATTCGAGCTGTTTGCCAAAGAACACCCGTCGTAACATCGACAGTAAGTAGATCGGTGTAATCAACAAGCCAACAGCAGACAGGAAAACGATCGTAGTTTTGAACCCATCGCTATACACATCGCTAGTTGTTAAGCCGAGGAAAATTGTCAATTCGCCAGCAAAACCGCTCATCCCTGGTAATGCGAGGGAAGCCATCGATGCCACCGTAAATAGAGCGTAAGTTGTGGGCATAGATTTGGCAATCCCACCCATCTTATCCATCGACAGTGTGTGTGTCCGCTCGTAAATCACCCCAGACAGGAAAAATAGTACTGCGGCAATCAGCCCATGCGAAATCATTTGCAGCATCGCGCCATTGATACCCAATGCTGTGAAGGAAGAAATCCCAATCAACACAAATCCCATGTGAGAAATCGAAGAATAAGCCAGACGACGCTTGAGATTGTCTTGGGAAAAAGCGGCTAATGCACCATAGATAATATTAACCACACCCAGCACTGCGAGTACGGGAGCGAAATAAACGTGAGCATGGGGGAGCATTTCGGCATTCAAGCGAATCAATGCGTAACCACCCATCTTTAGCAATACCCCAGCCAGAATCATCGAACCAGGTGCTGGAGCTTCGCCGTGTGCATCTGGTAGCCAAGTATGGAACGGAAAAATCGGCAGTTTCACGCCGAAGGCAATCAGGAAACCTGTATAGGCTAATAATTCTAACTCGATCGGGTATTCTTTCAGTCCTAGTGCCGTGAAATCAAATGTAACGGTATCTCCATAGAAAGCCAAGGCTAGTGCGGCGACAAGGATAAAAATCGAAGCTAGGGCGGTATACAGAATAAATTTAGTTGCAGCGTAGAACCTTTGCGCGCCACCCCAAATCGAGATCAGTAGATAAACTGGAACCAGCTCCAACTCCCACAGCATGAAGAACATCAGTAGATCCTGGGCGAGAAATACGGCAATCTGGGCACTGTACATCACCAGCATCAAGCTGAAAAACAGGCGCGGTTTGATCGTAGTATTCCAGCCAGCAAAGGTAGCCAGAGTCGTCACAAAGCCGGTCAAAACAACTAAGGGCATAGACAAACCATCTACGCCGACAGACCAATTTAAGCCTAGTTGTGGTACCCAGATATAGCGTTCGACTAACTGGAGGCTAGAGTCATTGATATCGTAATGTGTGGCGAATGTATAGATAATTAAACCCAATTCTAATATTCCCACGCCCAGTGCGTAGAGCCGCACATTTTTACCATCTGGATCTGGTAGTACGGGAATAGCTAAGGCAGCTATGAGCGGAAACGCAATAATCGCAGTCAGCCAGGGAAATTCAGAAATCATAGATAGGCGATGAGGAGCGAGTCGGATACTTCACTGCAAGACAATGCTCGTATTTAATTTATAGGTATAAATACTCACTGTGTAAATGATATACCTTGTTCAGAATGATGGCAAGTTGTAAATAAAATTTACAAATATTAAAATACCGTTAATCTAGATTACCCTTTTTCGAGTGCGATCGATCGAAATTAGGGATAAAGGCTGGGTGCTAGACGTGGAGATACTTATCTGAGTAGTAAGGACAATTTTCCCAGACAGACACTTTGTGAACAAATCGGCTTCATTCAGTTGACAGTTGACAGTTGACAGTTGACAGCGACATCTACCTAGAAGGAAGAGGATGGGAGTAATGAATAGTCTGATTTTATTTTCTCGCCTTTAGGGGAGAGGCTTTAAACCAATTCTTTCTGGTAAAATCGGTAATGGTTCATCTCAATGACGTAGTTGGAGCAAGAAAATCGATCGCCTTATGCCAAAATCACCACCTCGTTCTGTACAAGCTACTTTTTGGCAATCCCCAACAGTGAGATTAGTTGGGATTTATGGTGGATTGAGTGCGATCGCTAGTTTGATGCTATTTCCCTTACTCTGGTTATTGAGTACGGCACTCAAATCAGCCGATGAAAATATTTTCCAATCCCCACCCCAATTATTACCGAGTCATCCAACTATCGAAAACATTATTACTGTGTGGCAAAGTAATGATTTTGGACGCTATTTATTTAATAGTAGTGTGGTGGCAATTTTGAGTGTGGTCATTAACTTGATTTTTTGTGCGCTGGCAGCCTATCCTTTAGCTAGACTAGAGTTTAAAGGCAAAGAGCTAATTTTTACGATCGTGGTATCGACGATTATGATCCCATTTCAGATCGTGATGATTCCGCTGTATATCATCGTGGTTGAGTTGGGATTAGTTAATACTTATTTAGGAGTAATATTACCTAATCTCGCTTCAGCTTTTGGGATCTTCTTACTCCGTCAAGCCTTCCAATCCGTACCAAAGGAACTCGAAGAAGCTGCCAGAATGGATGGTTGTTGGGAAATTGGGATTTGGTGGAGTGTGATGTTACCTGCAATTCGTCCCGCACTAGTCACCCTCGCAATTTTTGTCTTTATTGGTGCTTGGAGTGATTTTTTGTGGCCATTAATCGTGCTTCAGGATGATACTTATTACACTCTCCCATTAGGGGTGGCTAAATTAGCCGAAGGTGCATTTGGGTTAAATTGGCGGTTGGTAGCCGCTGGTGCGGTAATTTCGATCGCGCCTGTCTTAGTCTTATTTATGTTCGTGCAGCGATACATCGTACCTACTGCTACTAGTAGTGGGGTTAAGGGTTAGGGAGGGGATAGGGAATAGGGGATAGTGGTTACTTTAATAACCCCGACTGCTGTTGAGAAATCGGGGTTATTAAAAGGATTTTAGCCGTGATAAGGACGATCGATGCGATCGAGTGATACATTAAACTCAAAGGGCATCCGACCGGGATCTTTACGAGACTCGGCAGCATAACCGACGGGTAATACTAGCGCGATTGCTAAATCTGGATCGTTTTCGGCACCAATGACAGCTTTGACTTTCTCTTCGCTCCAACCGTTCATCATACAAGTTGATAAACCCAAGCTTTCAGCCGCGAGAGTCGCATGAGTAGCGGCAATCATCGCATCTTTAACCGCATACTCCCTAGCTTTATCGCCGATTGCTGCTGCAAAATCGGGAACTGCCTTCTTGAAATAAGCAGCAGTACCTTCACTCCAAGCACCAGTCTGAATACCCTGTTCGATAATCGGTGAGATATCTCGCTCTCCTGCCTTAATATCGGCGGCAAAGACAAGGTTAACAGGTGCTTGGACGATTTGAGGTTGATTGAAGCAAGCCGCTCCTAATGCCGCTTTTTGGTCGGGATCTTGGACGATAATAATCCGCCAATCCTGGATATTATAGCTACTTGGTGCCGCTACAGTCAGTTCGATTAGTTGGCGGAGTAATTCGGGTGCGATCGGGTCTGGTTTGAAGCTTTTGATCGATCGGCGTTGTAAAATCGCGGTTGGGACATCTAATGGCATAAGGTCTGAAGGTAGAGGTATAGGATACATCTTAGCGGGTAGGTCAGTCCTCAACCAAGCCTTGATGGCTCTTCAGCACTTGTGGTGATAAGTCAGACTTATTGAAAGGGGTAAGGGCTAGGGGGGCAAAAGGCACTATCGATTGACATGTAATTTGGCTCGATCGCTTGCCTGTTGTTTAATAAAATTTGGTAGGCAATTGGAAAAACTTAGATAAAATTATTAGCAAATAAGCATATCTTAATCACCAGCCACATAAAGCAATAAAGACAGCCTGGGCAGAATAACAATCGCGATTGTTCCATTTTTAGCGGTAAAATAGTAACCATTTTTTCCTTCCATTTCCAACCATATACGAGCATCTACTTGTCGATCCAATCCACGCTGCAGCCCCTTGTATGCGCCCATATTTTCATCGATCGGGGTTGCCTTCCATTTACAATTGTATATTGAAAACTCACATTTCTTATACAAACTATTTTTTTTGCAAGTAAGTAATATCTTCTTTTTTAATTCGATATACAATATTATTATCTAGTCTGAAAGCATAAAAAAATGAAGACTTAGTCTCGGAATATTCAAAAAAATATAGTAGCTCCAAATTCTTTAATTTTTCTGGCAAATAGTCTGTCTTGTTGGATGTTGAAAATAGTGCTACTTTATGTATCACTGATATAAATAGTAATGCTAAAAAAAATAACAAAATGATTAAAATTAATTTGGAAGAGTTGGATTTTTTGTCAAACATAAAAAATTATGCTGCGCGTAGTTACAATTAAATGACATTCTTAATGGTGGATCTGGCAACGATATCATTGATGCAGGTGATGGGGAAGACCTAATCTTCGGCGGTTTAGGAAACGACACAATTAATGCTGGTTCGGGTAAAGATATCATTGATGCGGTGTCTGATTCGACTTTCGTAATGCCATTTATCTCCCTAAGTACCACGATGGATAAACGAGAACGAAGACAAGGAGAAATCGACATAATCCAAGGTGGTGCAGGAAGAGATATCTTTGTTTTAGGGCGTGGGACCGATATTAATACTGGGATAAATGGTGCTCAATATTATACTGGTGCTAAAAATGCTGATTATGCATTGATTCAAGACTTTGAAATCAACAAAAATAGCGGTCGATCTTCTATTTTTGGCGATACTATTCAACTGTATGGCAGCGCAAATAACTATATTTTAGGTGCAGCCCCCTCAAATTGCCCTAAAGGAGTAGGAATTTTTACCAACGATGCTAATCGAGATCTATTAGGTATAATTCAGGGTCAAGGGGTTTCTCTATCTGGCTTAAATTTAATTGGTACCTCCCAATTTAGTTTTGTTAACTAAAATCTAGAACTTAGTACCCTAGTTTAGAGTTAACTGCCTATTCATAGAAATCTATCCCGATTATATTGGGACTGATTTTTATGAATAGTGATTTATGACTTTCTGAGCGGTCTTTTTTGATGTCCCCGTTAGTTAGTAGCTGGCGGGGATATCCTTATTTTAGTCCTCACTCCCGCTTTAAGCGCAGAATTGAAGGCTAGAATTATTCGATCGATCTCCCGATATGTGCGAATAATTCTGTGGCAATTCGATCGATCGTCTCGGCGATCGGCTCGAATTTGTAGTCGATCTATTCTAGAGGAACACTCCACCACTAGCTTCAATCCGTTGTCCATTAATCCATTTAGCATCAGGCGAACACAGAAAAGCGACAATTCCGCCAATATCCTCAGCCTGTCCGACTCTACCCAGCGCAGTTTGCGAAGCGATGTAGCCTTTAACTTGTGGATTGTTGCGAATTGCTGCTTCATGGAAATCAGTTTCAATAGCTCCAGGAGCCAGCACATTTGCTGTAATGCCTCTTGCGCCTACTTCTTTGGCTAGGTAACGGGTGAAAGTTTCGATGGCACTTTTGGCTGAAGCGTAGACTGAATAGCCAGGATTGGCAAATCTAGTCGTGCCACTAGAAATATTAATAATGTGTCCCTGGTCATTAAGATAAGGCAAAAGTTTCTGAGTCAGGAAATACACGCCTTTAAAATGAATGTTGATTAAGTTGTCAAAATCATCTTCTGTAACTTGAGCAATGGGAATAGTAGCTCCAACTCCAGCGTTATTGATGAGGATGTCAATTTTTTCAGCGTTGAATTTGTTTTTTAGTAGAGTTTGCAACTCC
>JAJAZF010000242.1 GCA_026785875.1 Chamaesiphon sp.
ACGGAGGATATTGTCGAAGCAAAGTTACGCTGTTCGAGTAAGGGTTTCTGCTTTGCGATTCAGGATGACGAGAGTGCAGATGATATTTATATCCGTGAAAGTCATCTCAGCAACGCCTGGAACGGCGATCGCGTGTTGATTGAAACGATCAAAGAGGGGACTCGGCGGCGGAGTCCTGAAGGGGCTGTCAAGCTGATTTTAGAGCGAGCTAATCCTTCGGTTTTAGCTCGGGTAAAACGGCTAGAGACGGGTGAATATCGGGCGACACCTTTAGACGATCGGCTATTATTTGAGCTGGAGGTGATGGCAAATGGCATCACGGCTACCAATGAAGACGAGCCAATCGTCCTCGATGAAATTCTCGATCATCTCGTGCATGTGGATGTCCTCCGTCACGCGATCGGGCAAGATTTACCGATCGGTAAAGTTGCTAGAGTCTTGGGAACTACGGCTGAGTCGGCAGCGGATCTTGACATCGTTACTTGCAAACACGATCTGCATCAGACATTCGCGCCAGCAGTGACAGCAGCAGCGGCAAAAATTGCCAAAGGGTTGAAAGATCCGATCGCTGGAAAACGCATCAACCTGACGCAACTACCGACAATTGCCGTCAGCGAACACTCACTCCCAATCGATAGCGCACTGACGATCGAACATTTAGATGGTGAGATCTGGCGATTGGGTGTCCATATCGCGGATATTGCCAGTTATATTGCGGCTGATGACAGACTCGATCGCGAAGCCAGAAAACGCGGTACATCGGTATATTTGGGCGAAAATACCATCCCCTTATTACCTACAGCCGTTCATCAGACTTGTGGTTTTGTGCCAGGTGCGGAGCGATTGGCGATTTCAGTCATGCTCTCCCTCAACGAGCGCGGTGAGTTGATCGAGTTTAATATCCTACCGAGTCGGATTCAGTTAGATTGGTTGCTAAACCCGACGCAAATTAATGCCGTATTAGCAGGTGAAACCGCCGAGATCGACCCACAGGCGATCGAAATCATTAAACCGATTTGGAACACAATCGCTCCGGCTTTCCGAGCGCAGCGGCGGTCTAGAGGCGGTCTGGAAGTCGATCTGATCCAGAAGCAAGCACCATTTGCGGATGAAGGGAGATTGGGTGTCATCTTTTTGGACGATCCACAATCCCTACTTACTGATGTCATGGTAATGGCAAATTATGCGATCGCCGTGCATCTCCAGGCTCTACAAGTGCCAGGGATTTATGCAGTTCAACACAATCCCGAACTAGTAGAAGTCAACGACACCATCAAGCTAGCGATTAATTTAGGATTGAATTTCGAGGGCGAAGTCGTCGAGACAGAAATCAGTGTCGCCGACTTACAACGTCTGAGCCTCCAATTCGCCCAGTCACCAGTGCCGCAGGTACTAAACTACCTGTTCAAATCCTTACTGAAAACTACGGTTTACAGCACTACACCTAGCACTCACTTTGGACTAGCGATCGAGAATGGCTATACACATGCAGTCTCACCACTGCACCGCTATCCCGATATTTTAGTCCAACGGGTACTGCATGAAGTATTTGAAAATGGACGCGATCGCAAAACTTCTCGGGCTAAGGAAGTAATCAATTTGGGTAGCAGTAGCTGTCACGGACAAATTACCTGGAACGTTCTGACTCCAACAGTTCAACAGGAACTAGAAGCACAAATTGGCGGATCGATCGCTCATCTGAACGATCGCACAAAAATCGCCCAAGATGCTGAAAACGATCTGGCTGGTTTACAAAAAGCCGAGAAAATGAAAGCCCGCACAGGCGAAATTTTTCAAGGCTTAATCACTGGCGTTCAATCCTATGGTTTCTTTGTCGAAATTGAAGACTCCCTCGTGGAAGGATTGGTTCACGTTAGTTCGCTCAAAGATGACTGGTACGAATTTCGTCCCCGATATGCTTGTCTCGTCGGACGCAAAAACCGGACTTCCTATCGTCTGGGCGATCGAGTCGAAGTTCAAGTCAAGAGTGTAGACTACTATCGTCAGCAAATCGATCTAGTCACTGTCACCAGTATGATGTCCGAAGCCGCTGCTACTCAATCAGCCCAAGTCGAGCCATCAACATCCGCAGCGGAACTAGAGGAAATAGAGGAACTAGAGGAATTTGAATCTGTCAGTGAGTAGAAGATCTCACCGATAATGGAATCAGGTGAGAGGGTAAAGGTGCGACAGTTGACAGCAAACCAACTTTCCCCTCTACCCTAAATTCGCTCGGATTACCTGACATTTAACACGGGAAGTTCTGCTATCGCCCATAAAGGAGCAGAAATATATCTTCATCGGTATTGCCCAACCCTTTACCCTTTCCCCCTTCCTTCCCCGAACCCTCAATTAATGACCAAACCCCTAATTCTTGGTATTACTGGTGCCTCTGGCTTAATCTACGCCATTCGAGCGATTAAATATCTACTCGCCGCCGACTATCAGATCGAACTAGTCGCGTCTAGATCTACCTACATGGTATTTCAAGCCGAAGACCAAATTAGATTGCCCAGCGAACCAGATGAACAAGCAGATTTTTGGCGCGAACAAGCTGGCGTTCCCACTGCTGGTAAATTACGCTGTCATCGCTGGGGTGATGTTGGGGCAAATATTGCCAGTGGTTCCTACCGAACTCAAGGGATGATAATTATCCCTTGTAGTATGAGTACAGTTGGTAAACTAGCCGCTGGATTAAGCGGAGACTTGCTAGAACGTGCTGCCGATGTCCAACTCAAAGAAGGGCGTAAACTAGTCATTGTCCCCCGCGAAACTCCCTTTAGTCTGATTCATCTCCGCAACCTAACTAGCCTAGCCGAAGCCGGAGCCGCGATCGTGCCAGCTTGCCCTGCGTGGTATCATAAACCGCAATCGATCGACGATTTAGTCGATTTTGTCGTCGCTAGAGCCTTGGATCGACTCGATATCGACTGTATCCCAATTAACCGCTGGAAAGTTGACAGTTGACTGTAGCGCGGATGATTGTTAATTGATTTAACCACTATTATTTTATGAAAATAATCATTACTCTACTAGTACTGATCTCATTAGGAATTGTAGTAGGATCGAATCTATTGCCAACGATGACAGTAGTCATTCTCAATCAGCCCACAGTAGCATTACCGATCGGGGTATGGTTAATTATTGCCATCGGTGCGGGATTATTATCTAGTAGTTTAATTCAACTGCTGATATCTATCGATCGGCGGCTATTAAAGCGGCAAATTCGGCAATTACAATCGCGCTCTCCACAGCAGGATGAAGATACTTTTACTTATACCTCACCAGCAACCGAATCTGACAGCTCATCACGCGACAAATCCGACACTCCATCAGCAACAACCAGCCGATTTAAGAGTTATCGCTCAAATCTAGCCGACAGGTTTAATCATCCGCCATCAGCACAGCCAAGGGTAGTGGATGAAGATGATTGGGAAGCAGAACCAGCAGTAAATCGTCAACTAGATTGGGAGGATTCGCCGCCACAGAGCCAGCAAAACCTGCAATCTTCAATTAATAGCTCTACTACCCAAACCGAACGAATTTACACAGATCGAAGCACCGAAAAACCCCTCCGCCCAGCCCAACAAACTAGTCGAGAAGTATACGATGCAGATTTTAGATTGATTCAGCCACCGTATAAAGAGCCGCTAGAAACTAAATTTGATGACGAGCGTGATTCAGCCGATTTTGAGTACACTCAAATAGATGAAGATGACAATCGATCGACATCTCCTGTCAAGCCAACATCGCCAAATCGCACTACACCTTCAACCGATCTAGACGATGAAGATTGGGGATTTGATTTTGACGATCGAGATCCTCCAGCTAGAAAAAATTAAGATCGATCGCGGTCATTTTTCCAATTAACTTTAAATTTAATTGTAACTATCATTATAATTAAGTGCATAATATACTAATATGAGGTCAGCTTCATCATGGCTAATACATGAAGTAAACTGTATATCTAGCCAAAAATATCCGCCGTATCCAATATCAAACTATGTCTAAAGTCGATTCCGTAGCAGAACTAACCATCCCTACATCACCAATTACAGGGAAAGCTCTGCTTCAAAGAGTTAAAGAACTTTCACATCTTGCCAAGCGTGAAACCGCCACACAGTGTGGCTATGTGAAAACTACCAAAGCAGGTGTTACCCGCACCGATCTATCTGGATTTTATGATGCTGTACTCACAGCCAAAGGTGTCAAACTTGACGAAACCAGCAGAGATAATCGCGGCAAAACCGCGACTTATAAGGCAACGGTTCACAAGAATGGTCAATTGTTAATTGGTGCTGCTTACACCAAAGAAATGGGATTAAAAGAAGGTGATACTTTTAGTATTAAATTAGGTTACAAACATATTCACTTGGTTCAAGATTAAGTCAAATAGCAGTAGCCAAAAGTAGGGGCATTTAATAAATTGCCCCTACTTTTACATCTTCTTTGATAACTTGATATCATGCACCAATGTAAATATACTCCCTGACCTATGTCAAATTAGACATCTAGGGACTAGTGCGATCGAGTAACCAGATGTGAATAGTTGTGCCTGAGGACGATCGACCTACTAACTATAAACTCCAACGACAATCCGATCGGTAACAAATTTGACAACTTCAGCTAATCCAGTCCCAGTTTTGAGATTTGTAAAAATAAACGGCTTATTGCCACGCATTTTGATACTGTCCCGTTCCATAATGTCTAGATCGGCTCCAACATGAATGGCAAGGTCGATCTTATTGATGACTAACAGATCGGACTTAGTAATACCTGGCCCACCCTTACGGGGGATTTTATCACCACCTGCAACATCGATCGTGTAGATCGTTAAGTCTACTAATTCAGGACTAAAGGTAGCGGCGAGATTGTCCCCACCACTTTCGAGAAAGACGATATCTAGATTGGTAAATTGCTGTTCCAGTTGTTCGATCGCGGCAATATTCATCGAAGCATCTTCACGGATCGCCGTATGGGGACAGCCTCCAGTTTCGACACCAACGATTCGCTCTGGCTCTAATGCTTTACTGTTGACGAGAAACTGAGCATCTTCTTTGGTATAAATATCATTAGTAACTACAGCTAACTGATATCGATCGCGCAATTGCTTACATAAACCATCAAGTAATGCGGTTTTACCTGAACCGACGGGACCTGCAATACCAACGCGAAGGGGTGTCATAAGGTAGGAGATAGTTGATAGTTGATAGTTGATAGTTGGGTTGTGATGCAGGGGTTGGAATCCCCGGGGTTGAAATCCCCAGCATCACAACAATCTACCTAAAAGGTGGGGGGTTTCAACACCTGTTCTTTGTTAAAAACTCATCGCACTGGAAAGTAGATTATTGCGCTTCTTGTTCGCATTGCTCATTAGAGCAAGAAACAGTGATTTGACCGATCGCCGCTCGTCGATCGTACTTTTGAGTTTTGAGATACTCATCATTACTTTCAGGATATTCTCCCGCAAAACTGCGAGTTCCAACTGGTTTGGGCCGAAAAGCCAAACCATTAGGGTGTTGGGTAAAGTTAATAAACTCCCGAGATTCGTTTTCTTTGCTCACCGACAGGGTAGCACCGCCATAGACTGAGACAGCTTGCCCGATCGGCGTACCTGGTCCAACACCTTGCTGTGTGCGGTAATTGGGATTATCAGTGATCAGATGTTGAATTCGATCGGTATCGGTAAATTGAGTTCCAGTTGCATAAGGAATATAGTACTGCACCGCCCCCGCTTTAGTCACAGCGATCGCGTCAAAATCCACGAGCAAGCTAGTCTTGACTGGAAACTCGAATCCTGCGCCCAGCTGCTCCTTCAGCTCCTTGAAACTCATGCCAATTCTCGCCGCACCGATCCCGACTGGGGTGATTTGCTGGGCTGGATCTGTCGGCGGCTTGAGTTTGGAGATTGGCTCAGTTTTGGAATTTGCTTTAGTTTTAACTGGATCTGGTATGACTGGAATCGGAACAGGGGTAGGGAGCGGGTACAAAGCTTTAGGTACTGAGATTTTTGGGGTGAAGGGTGCTGGGGTTGTGGGCTTGATGGTGGGTACCTTTACTGGTACGGGCGATGGTACAGGTGGGGATACTTGCTGAGGTGGAGGCTCGATCGTCACAGGCGATGGAATCGTTGTCACGCTTGGGCTAGGCGTAGGTACGACTGTCGCTGTTGGCTGGTTCTTACAAGCAGTCACCATCACCATCACCAATAAACATAGGCTGAGGTAAATTTGTCGTTTCATCGCTAATACCCAGCTAGCTGAATTTCAAAAAAATACTTTAGAATTTAATTCTACCCCTAGTCAGCAGTTGATAACCACTAGCAAATGATAGCATCGAGATCGAAAATGTCCATAGACTAGTCGGCTGCAAGACCACTGCACTATTAACAAAGACCAGAATAATACCGATCGCGATCAAAATCCAGCCAAAGTGCCCCATTTCTCGTCGCCAAAAGGTGAGCGAACTAATCCCCGCAATTAATGCCAGTACCGAACCTGTGGCTGATGTTTTTTGCCACCAGCTAGATGGGAAATAGGTCATGAAAGAGATCTCCTGACCTAAAAAATAAATACTGACAACAATTAATATTAAACCTAAGATGGTAGACATGAAGACTCCGATTGTTTGAGAAATTGAGCGATCGATCTCTAGAGTGCCCAAATATTCAGATCGGATGATTATTTCAGCCCATGCCAGTTAAATTAGTTGTCGTACTTACGACGATCGTCAGTTTGCTATTTCTGGAACATAAGTTTCCCTTTTTTCCCTTCCAGAATTCCTTCCGAGCGAGAATTACCAATAATTTCGAGTTGGGAGTTGTGAACTCGATCGCCTCAAGTATCTGGACGATCGCGATCTCTGGATATGTAGTCAACAATCGATCGCCGCACGGGATAATTGCCGCGCTACCATCCCCAGTCATTGCGGGCATCTTAGCTTTTTTAATTCTCGATATTTATATGTATTTTTGGCATCGAATGATGCACAGATTACCCCTAGCCTGGAGATTTCATCGAGTACATCATACCGATCGATCTATGAATGTATCGACAGCTTATCGATTCCACGCGATCGAAATTATTAGTTCGAGTATTCCCAAATTAGCCTTAATCTGGTGGCTGGGAATTTCTGGCAATTTTGTATTAATCTACGAGCTAGTATTTACAGTAATTGTTGCACTGCATCATAGTAATCTCCGTCTCCCTGGAGCGATCGACAGGCTCCTAGCATATGTCATCCTCACTCCCAACTATCACCGGATTCATCACTCCCAACTCGTCGCCGAAACTAATTCTAACTACAGTAGTGTCTTGATCTGGTGGGATCGGATCTTTGGCACATACCACTTCCGCCCCGATATCGAGAATATTCAACTTGGTGTCAGTGATGAAGTTCGTGAATTAAATATCTGGCAATCGATCGTCCTACCGATTTTGCCAGTTGAGGACTAACTTTTGTGACGCTCCCACACCAACCGCTCTGGCGGTATGGTTTGGGGATTCCCGTCTGTTAAGCTAAGTTGGGAATTTAAACCCGCTCACCCTTACCTAAGACCGATCCCCCAGCCCCTAATTTAATGCTAGCCTATTGAGTAATTTCGCGATCGTGCAGATAGAACATGAGTAACCCTGAGACAGCCCCAAATTCTCCCGCACCAACATCATTAGATCTCGATCTCGATCTCGATCGCGCTAGAGCGAGTTTACAGCAGAGTTTATCTCGATATGCCGCCGATAAGGTTGGAGAAATTTCTCCCAGCTTACAGAGCGATTTAGACACCTTAGCATACACATTAACCAAGCTAGAGCAAACTAGTTATAGTATCGCCGTGTTTGGATTGGTCAGTCGCGGTAAATCAGCGGTGCTAAATGCCTTGATGGGGAAAAAAGTCTTAGAAACTGGGCCACTAAATGGGGTGACGCGGTTCCCTCGATCGATCCGGTGGTCGCCAGATGGTATTATCCAAATCGATCTGATCGATACCCCAGGTTTGGATGAAATCGATGGTGAAGCACGAGCGACAATGGCGGCAGAAGTTGTCCGCCAAGCCGATCTGATCTTATTTATTATTGCAGGTGATATTACTCAACTAGAATATCAAGCCTTGCGCGAATTACGTAAAGCTCAAAAACCCCTATTACTAGTATTTAATAAATCCGATCTCTATCCCGAACAAGAGCGACAAAGTATCTATCAGCAGTTGCAAAGTTTGAGTGGGGATAGTGTCAGTGATGAATTATTGCAACGATTGTTATCGGCTGATGAAGTAGTGATGGTAGCCGCAGATCCGACACCCCTCCAAGTGCGGATCGAATATCCCGACGGTACAAAGAAGTACGAGTGGGAAAAACCCGCCCCCCAAATCGAACCACTCCAGCAGAAAATTCAAGAGTTATTAGCACGAGAAGGTCGAGCATTATTGGCGATCAATGCGCTGGTTCAAGCTCGATCGGCTGAAGGTAATTTGGCAAAAATTACCTTGCAAGGAATGCAGTCGGAAGCTAATACTCTAGTGTGGCGATTTGCTCAGTATAAAGCGATCGCAGTAGCTGCAAACCCGATCGCGATTTTTGATGTATTGGGGGGCGTATTTGTAGATCTGATCCTGATTGGATCGCTGGCTAAGTTATATAATCTGCCGATGACTAAATATGAGCTGAGTAAGTTATTCAGCGGGATTGTGTTTAGTAGTGCGAGTTTATTGTTGGGTGAACTGGCTACTGGTGTTCTATTTGGCGTGGGCAAAACGACTGCACTCATCATCGGCACTACTTTTAATGTGGCTGCGCTACCTGGTTATCTAGGTGCAGGTGCAATTCAAGGTGCGATCGCAGGTTATGGTGCTTATATGGTCGGAAAAGCTGCTCAAACTTATTTATCAACAGGTGCAACCTGGGGTCAATTGGGTGCAAATACTGTCATGCAGGAAATACTCGATCGAGTCGATGATGCCACCATTATTTCACGATTGCGGGAGGAGCTACTACCTACTCTCGTAGCTGAAAATCCAACTGAGCAAGCAGATACCTAACAGGGGAAAACTTTAATGAGCATACCTCAAATTGAGTGCGATCTCAATCGATCGCATCTCATCAATCTGTTCGCTCGAACATCTCGAATTTAACAGCATCGATCGCTACCATCAACAGCAAGCGATATCATCGAAACATCAAAACATAGATATGAATGACGCTCGAGCGACCCATGTATAAATTGAACGATCGGTGCGATCGATGAGCATCGTGATTCATCGGCGATCCAGGTTGCTCTTGATGAATCTCAGATGAATTGAGTTGAATCAAGATCGTATTCACTCGACCAAAACCGACTCATCCCATCGTAGTTATTCCCGCACAAAATATTCCCAATTGTGGTTGATTTTTAGAGTGCAAAACCAGACATTAGTAGCATAATCGATGCGAACCGATCGCGATTCGATCGCCGAGTATACAAACTCGTTGGCGTAGCCTCCGCTGTGCGGAATCGATTTATTTCAAAAATCGAGTCATTTCTAGACTACTAATTTCTAACTCCTGACTTCTAACTTCATTTAACTGGTGCAATGTATCTACAAAGTCGCGAATCCCTTGAAATTGACGGTAGACAGATGCAAATCGGACATAGGCTACTTCACTGAGTG
>JAJAZF010000243.1 GCA_026785875.1 Chamaesiphon sp.
ACCCAACCTGCTAAATCGATCCGATCGGGGTCATATATATAATACTCTGATACTCCATAGCGGTCGTAAAAATTCAACTTCCGGCTCATTTCTGCCATCCGATTGCCAGGGGAAAGGATTTCAAACACGACTTGCGGCGGAATGTCGTCTTCTACCCACTGTCGATAAGATCCTCGATCTCCTTTTGGTCTACCAAATACTACCATCGCATCGGGTGCTTGGCGAATCTTATTATCGCCTTCGACTGGATACCAGAGCATATCCCCAGCGATAAATACCTGCGGATCTTCAGCAAAAAGCAGTTCGAGGTTTTCTTTAATCGTGACAATCCACCGAAATTGTTTGGTATTATCGGACATCGGATTGCCGTCGCAGTCGGGATAGATGACTTGAGTAGTCGTTTCGGTGGGGATTTGGGCAACCATAGCTACCTACATCAGTGGGTTTATGACCGATCCAATTTTACTACAAATTTTATCGATCGAGTCTACCTTCAATTTGAGCGTTGAATCCGTAAACTTCACGAGAGCCAGCTAGCGCGACTAGTTGGACTTGTTTCTCGTCTCCTGGCTCGAATCTGACGGCGGTACCCGCCGGAATGTCCAGACGCATTCCTCTAGTGGGTTCTCTGTCAAACTCTAAAGCTGCATTAACCTCATAGAAGTGATAGTGAGAACCAATCTGAATCGGTCGATCGCCTGTATTTGCTACAGTTAGTCTCAGAGTCGGACGATCGATATTCAATTCGATTTCGCCATCTCTCGCAATAATTTCACCAGGAATCATAATTTAGGCTTGAGGTTTTAGGGATTAGGCTTTATTCAGGCTTCTTTAAAAAAACGAATCAATTCACGAGCGTGTTCGAGAAATTGCCCATCGACGGTAATTTGCGAAATTGCTTGCCTAGCCTCTTGCATCAATCGTAGATGATCTGATTCATTAGTTGCTTTGAGATTGGCGATCGAAACAGTGATTTTCGCTACTTCTTCGCGATTTGTTTCCCACCGATAATTTTGTTCGCTCAACCAAGATGTGTCATCATCGGGATCTAATTTATTGTTTAATTGAGTCACTCGCTCTTCTAATTGTTGAAACCTGTCGCGTAATTCTAATATATCTGCACGCGGGTAAGCAAATTCTTGTTGCATCGCCGTCAGCCGGATTGCTAAATACTCATAAGTACTAATCGCTGGACGTAATAATGTCAGCAATAGTACCCCAACCGAACTCCAGTAACCTAAAGCAGTAATTCCGCTAACTGCTAACCAATATAAACCGATCGCGGTGCCTAAATGTAAGCCGATCGCTACGATTAAAGATTTAGTAGCAACACTGCTAGCATATTGAATCTGACGCTCTTCGACATCGATGCCTTGAAGCTGAGATTCTTTTCCTGTCTGAACTACGTCTTGTGCTTTGAAATAAATATTCCACGGTACCGTCACGATTAAGATCGCCCATTCAAAAATCCCAATCCCGATCGCCCAATCGAGGATACTTCCAGTTGGAATTTGAAACCAGTTCAAGAGTCCAAATGCTAATACAGCAATAAAAATTAGTCCAGAATTAAAAGCTGCTACGCTACCGTAAATCATCTATTATTTGTGTTTTTCTGCTTCTCCATTGTGAGTGAGGATCTAGTTATTTAGCGATCGGCTTATGCTACTTTCTCAACTTGCACAAATACATAAAGACTAGACAATAGCGTAGATTCAGGGTACCCATGAAGCGGCGTTTTTATTCGGGGGTTCCCCCCGAATAAAAAAACGACAAGACAGGGCACCCCTACACAATTAACAACGATCGGATCGCCCAGATTATTGCTGACTTTCCATCCGCCACAACAGCATGGTTAATGCCGCCGCGATCGTTAGTAACAGAGCAGCAATCTGAAATGTGCCCTGAAAACCACTGACGATCGCCTCAGATGCGGCTAAACTCAGGTCGCTGCCATTTTTTCCACCTAAAGCGATCGCGGCGAAGATGGCGGCAAATAGCGGCAATCCGGTAGTTTGTCCGAGGGTGCGTGTCAGCGAAAGTAATCCCGAGGCAATTCCCAACCGCTGCGGCGGTACCGCCCCCAGAATGGCACTATTATTCGGCGATTGGAACATCCCCCAGCCCAAGCCGAGCGGAATCACCCGCAGCAGATAATCCAGATCGCGGATATTGCCATCGAGAGTACTAATTGCTAAACAGCCAATCGTCATCAGGATAATGCCAGTCAGCATGATACTTCTAGTTCCAAAGCGATCGGTCAAATTGCCAGCTAGGGGCGAGACTAAGCCCCCAATAACGGGCGTAACTGCCATTAATAACCCGATATGGGAGATCGGATAGTGCATTACCAATTGCAGGAAAAAGGGAATGACGATCGAACTCCCGCCCAATGTCATAAACACCAACCATCCCGTTAATAGACTCAAACTAAAAGTGCGAGAGCGAAATAAACTCAGATCGAGCATCGGTTGAGCGATGCGACTTTCTAGCACAATAAAGCCAACTAAACCGATCGCGCCCAGGAATAATAACCCTAATGGTAAACTACTCGTGAATCCATATCTTTGCCCCTCCGTCATCCCCAGCGAAAAGCAAACTAACACCACCGAAATTGCGACAGAACCCCAGAAATCAAAACGTTGGGGCTGAGTTTTGCGCGTGTGGGGGACATATTTGGTTACTACAAAAGTGGCTAAAATCCCGATCGGTAAATTCACTAAAAAGATCGATCTCCATCCCGCAATCCCAATCAGAACGCCACCCACAGATGGCCCTAAAGCAATCCCTAACGACACCACCGCCCCAATAATTCCCAGTGCCTTCCCCCGCTCCGATGTCGGAAATACCTCGACGATAATCGCCGCACCCAGAGCCGAAATCATCACCGCACCGAAACCCTGTAATGCCCGCGCCGCAATCAACACTTCGATCGAGGGTGCCAAGCCACACAGCAGCGAACTGACTGTAAATACCACCAAACCGCCCAGATAAAGCGGCTTTTTGCCCAGCATATCGCCCAATCTAGCTGCACCCAATACCAGCGAGGTGACAACGAGGATATAGCTCAATCCCACCCATTGCACCGTGGCAAAATCCGTGTGCAAATTCTCGATCAGGGTAGGGAGGGCAATATTCACGATACTAGTATCGATCGTGTACATTAGCACTCCCAAACCAATTCCCAGCATCACTCGCCATTTTCGGACTGAGGGCTGCTGGGAATCTTTAACTGACTGATGTTCTTCGGATCGATCGTTCATTTCTTGACAAAGAACATTGTAATTTGACTTCTAAACTAAATTCCGATCGGTCAAAATTTCATAACCATCTTTAGTTACCAAAACGGTATGCTCAAACTGAGCAGATAGAGATTTATCGACAGTTACCGCCGTCCACTTATCTGGCATCATTTTAGTAATCTTCGATCCGGCATTGATGATTGGCTCGATCGCGATCGTCATTCCCGCTCTGAGTTTCACATTAGGCATTTCACGCGTACGGAAATTAAATACCGACGGTTCTTCATGCAGGTTGCGCCCGACTCCATGTCCGGTAAAATCTTCGACGATACTAAAGCCATTTGCCTCTACATGGTCTTGAATTGCCCCAGCGAGGTCTAGTAAGTAAGCACCTTCTTTGACCTGTTCTATCCCTTTGTAGAGGGCTTCCTCAGCAACTTGGATCAGTTTAGCAGCAGCGGGGGTAACTGTACCGACACCGATCGTAATACAAGAATCTCCATGAAAGCCCTGAAAGAAAGCTCCAGTATCGACTTTTAGGACATCACCCTGCTTAATTACTTTTTTGCGATTGGGAATACCATGCACTGCTTCATCATTGATACTCGCACAAATCGACGCGGGGAAGCCATATAACCCTTTGAAGCTAGGGATGGCATCCATTTCCCGAATCCGTTTCTCAGCATAAGCATCTAAATCTGCGGTAGTCATCCCTGGCTCTACCATCGCCATAATTTCCTTTAATACTGTCGCGACAATCCGCGCAGATTGGCGCATGATCCCAATTTCGCGCTCGGTTTTGATCTGGATTCCCTTTTGTGGTTTCTTTTCGCGGGTAGCTTGGGGCTTAAGTAAATCGGTGAGAATATTCATATCGTGCTAGAGCAGGCTGGGTAAAGGTAACAGTTGACGATTGACAGCGAAAAGTGCGGTCTTGGGGTTTCCCCAAGTAGAGCACCTTTTCAAGACAGTTGTGACTGAAATCGAGACAACGTTTGAATTTAGACTATGCTTTCTTCATTTTAGTGCTTTCTTTGTGCGTTGGCGCAGCCTCACTATTGGCGCATCCCGCAGAAACAGACAATTGTGGTAGCAACCGATTCTTCTACCTACTCACCTTTATGCTAGGGTTTGGGGCATGGGTGGTTACTGTCCACCAAGTTTCAGGTATTATCAATTCGATCGATAAATTAGATGGAAAATCGCATTCGAGTAGCTAAAGACAAAGCCGAATTAGTCAAATCATTAATAGCATCTGCTGAGAATAATAGCCCATTCCAATTTTATGCCGATGTAATTTTATTTGCAGCAGTATTGGGCATCAAGCAAAACCAGCGGCTACCACTTGGAGAAATTTCCAAGAAAGAACCAGGGCCAATTAGTATCGAGATATTTATCGCGCGTGGTTACGATCCGGTGATGAAATTAATTGCGATCGCGGCTACTGAAAATATTAATGTAATTTCACCAGATCGAGCCGATTTTGAACAGCAGCGAATCCAGATCTTCGAGGAATATGCCAATGGAGGATTGGATCTAATCGATCGAGAATTGTGTGGTGCCGTAGATTATACCGAGCGAATTCTCCTCATGCTATCGGCACCACTAAACCCAAGCACAGTTTCTAGCTCCAGTGAAACCAAAACCACAGAAAATCTCGTCACAACGGCTCCAATCGAATTCGATCTGCGAAAATTTTTGGGATAATAACTTTAAAGAAACAAAACCTACTAAACTAAAGTCAATAAGTTACATGCGTCCATCATTCCACCTGACGGGGAATGCCGTTACTTGGAGATAAAATTATGAACGTTCTGCTCCTATATCCTCGCTTCCCCAAAAGTTTTTGGTCGTTTGAGAAAATGATCGAACTGATGGGTCGCAAAGCTCTGATCCCACCATTGGGATTAATTACCGTCGCCGCCATCCTGCCGCAAGAGTGGAACTTTAAGCTCGTCGATTTGAACGTTCGGGAAGTTACCGAAGCTGAGTGGGACTGGTCTGAGCTAGTGATTTGCTCGGCAATGATCGTTCAAAAACCAGATTTACTCGCCCAGATTCAAGCAGCCAAACGTCGTGGCAAACGCGTCGCCGTCGGTGGCCCTTATCCCACGGCTTTACCCCATGAGGTGTCAGAAGTTGGGGCAGATTATCTAATTTTAGATGAAGGCGAATTGACGATCCCTTTATTTGTCGAAGCAGTCAAACAAGGGCAAATATCCGGCACCTTCCGCGCACCCAATGGCGAACGTCCAGATGTCACCACAACTCCCATCCCACGGTTTGAACTGCTAGACTTCGATGCCTACGCTGAGATGTCCGTCCAGTTTTCGCGGGGTTGTCCGTTCCAGTGTGAGTTCTGCGATATCATCGTCCTCTACGGTCGCAAACCTCGGACTAAAGATCCCGCTCAAATGCTCAAAGAACTCGATTATCTCTACGAATTGGGTTGGCGGCGGAGTATCTTTATGGTCGATGACAACTTCATCGGCAACAAACGCAACGTGAAGCTGTTGCTCAAAGAACTATTGCCGTGGATGGTCGAACATAAGTATCCATTCTCCTTTGCTACCGAAGCCTCAGTTGACTTGGCAAACGACCAAGAAATGATGGATATGATGGTGCAGTGTAACTTTGGATCTGTCTTCCTGGGGATTGAAACTCCAGATGAGGAAAGCCTCGCACTGACTCAAAAACACCAAAATACCCGCAGTTCCCTGAGTGAAGCAGTCGAACGGATTGCTAAATCTGGGATGCGCGTGATGGCTGGGTTTATCATCGGCTTCGATGGTGAGAAAACAGGTGCGGGACAACGCATCGTCAAATTTGTCGAACAGACAAATATTCCCACCGCCGTATTTAGTATGCTCCAAGCATTGCCAGATACCGCTCTATCCCATCGATTGGCAAAAGAAGGTCGCCTACGCGGTACGGCAGATGGGAACATCAACCAAACCACGTTGATGAACTTTGTCCCCACGCGTCCGCTCGAAGAAATCGCCATCGAGTATATGGATGCTTTCGATGACTTATACGAGCCATCCAAATTCCTCGATCGCACTTACCGTCATTACTTGACCCTCGGCGAAGCCAACTACCCTGATAAAGGTGAAGGTCGCAAGAAAGAATTTAGTTGGATGGTCATCCGCGCCCTCCTGATCATCTGCTGGCGACAAGGAGTAGTTCGTTCTACTCGTTGGCAGTTCTGGAGTAACCTCTGGAGCATGTACAAGCTCAATCCAGGTGGGGTTAGTAGCTATTTGGTCACATGTGCCCAAATCGAACACTTCCTAGAGTACAGAGGCATTGTCCGCCGCGAGATCGGGTCTCAATTAGCAGATTTCCTCGCTGATGAAGCCAGAATCAAAGCAGCAGAAAAAGTCGAGTCAGTAGCGGCTCTAGAAACGGCTGTCTAATCGATAGATATTATTTCTAGCATTCAGGGTAGGGGTAATTGATGAATTGCTCCTACCCTGAATTTTTGGCGCAAATTAACAAGGAGCAGGGGTTTAAATCCTCTACGTTTAGGTAGATTGTGCTTGGTGCCTTTTCATGGACAACTGGGCGGGTCCCCCGACCAGTGGGGAACCCGTCCGAAAAGGCATCCGCTTTTAAGGTGCTGGGCAACTGGTCGGCTCGCCGACCATCAGGGGAACCCGCCTAGCAGGTCTAAATCCCCATCTTAAAAACCCAATTATCAATTATCAATTATCAATTATCAATTATTTAACCCCTCCCACAATCGCTAGATGCGCCCTTTCCGAACGAGAGAAGCATACGCACCATGAAACGCCGTGCTATTTAGATTGCATCGGTGCGGAATTATTAGCACACTTTAAAGGATCGATCGACTAATCGCTGTAATTCCCCCAGTGCTTGTATGCCCCAGGATGCTTTTAAAGCGAGATTGATGGCTAAAATAGAGATATCCCCGCCAGCTACTAACTAACAGGGATATCAGCGGTTACAGCCGCATCAAAATTAAAATACCTACCTAATATTATGACTCAATCACGAGAACCGAACGACCGAGATATTTTTACCCGCATCGCCC
>JAJAZF010000244.1 GCA_026785875.1 Chamaesiphon sp.
GTAGCCTCTTCAATGGAGAATCTAGATCGAAATTGCCTAGTCTGTCTGTTAACTGGAATGAATAAACGATGAGCGAAAACCCACAACAGCCAAGTAGACCAGATGATGAGACGATCTCATCACCACTACCCTCAGCAAATACCGAGCCTCAAGCCCCAGCAACGGTAACATCATCCTCTACCGCCCCAACACATCCGAGCGATCCAGATTTGGCGGTCGAGGACATGGCGACTAATATTGGCTCGGATACTCCGACCCCAGTCCAGATCCCACCAATGGAATCTGAAACGGCAACGACAGCCCCAGCCGATCTTCAGTCCCTGACGCTGAAGTTAGCAGAGGTATCCAATCAACGCGATGCCTTTCAAAGCCAGTATCTGCGAATTGCTGCCGACTTTGATAACTTCCGTAAGCGTAGTAGCAAGGAAAAAGAAGATGTCGAACTTAAAACAAAATGCGCCACCATCATCGAACTGTTGAGTGTCGTCGATAATTTTGAGCGCGCCAGAACCCAGATCAAACCTCAAAACGAAGGGGAAATGGGGATTCATAAAAGCTATCAAGGTGTCTACAAACAATTGGTCGAAAGTCTCAAACGGATTGGGGTATCACCCATGCGTTCGGAAGGACAACAATTCGATCCCAATCTGCATGAAGCCGTGATGCGCCAACCGACGGAAGAACATCCCGAAGGTACAGTCATGGAAGAACTTCAGCGCGGTTACTACCTGGGAGAGCGGATTTTACGACACGCTCTGGTTAAGGTAGCTGCACCACCAGAACAGTTATCGTCAGCAGATGCCAGCATTGACACAGTTGATAATTAAAGCAACTTTGTCCCATCAACTACTCCAATCGTAGTTGATGTTCGATCTCATTGGCGTAACAAGGGCGTAAGCAAAGCGCAGGTGCTTTACGCATAGTCTCTGCCTAGCAGCTACGCCAATGCCAAGCATCTGCCGCCGCTCCAGCACCTCTAACCTAGAGCATCGACTGTCGATCTAAACAGTCATTACTCCTAGCCAAATTCTAAACCCCCCTTTTTCCACACTTTAAATATTGCCTCAACATCATGGCAAAAGTCATCGGCATCGATCTTGGTACTACTAATAGCTGCGTCTCCGTCCTTGAAGGCGGTATTCCAGTGGTCATTTCCAATGCTGAGGGTGGCCGAACCACCCCCAGTATCATTGGATTTGCCAAAGGTGGCGAACAATTGGTCGGGCAACTGGCAAAACGACAAGGCGTAACTAATGCGGAAAATACCGTATATAGTATCAAACGCTTTATCGGTCGTCGGTGGGAAGAAACAGAAACAGAACGCAATCGCGTCCCTTACAATTGTATGAAAGGACGCGATAATACTGTTGATGTCCAGATTCGCGGACGAACCTACACTCCTCAAGAGGTATCCGCGATGATCCTCCAAAAGCTCAAGAAAGATGCCCAAAACTTTTTGGGACATCCCATCGAGCAAGTGGTGATTACAGTTCCCGCCTACTTTACCGATGCTCAACGCCAAGCAACTAAAGATGCTGGAACGATCGCAGGGTTAGAAGTATTACGGATCATCAACGAGCCGACGGCTGCTGCACTTGCTTATGGATTGGGCAATGAAGAAATCGAGCAAAAAATTATGGTAGTTGACTTGGGTGGGGGGACATTTGATGTCTCCGTGCTGCAACTAGGTAATGGTATCTATGAAGTTAAAGCTACCTCTGGAAATAACCACTTAGGTGGTGATGATTTTGATAATGAAATCGTCCGGTGGATGATCAAGCACTTCCGCAAGACTGAAAATCTTGACCTATTGAAAGATAAAATGGCTCTCCAACGGTTGCGAGAAGCAGCCGAAAAAGCTAAAGTCGAACTCTCAACTATGATGAGTACTTCAATCAACTTACCTTTTATCGCAGCAGATGATCAAGGCCCCAAGCATTTGGAAATAGAGCTGACTCGGACTAAATTTGAGGAAATGGTTGCGCCCCTAATCGAAGCTACCCTAGAGCCAGTACAGCGCGCTCTCAAAGACGCAGATCTGCAAACTAAGGATATCGATCGGATTTTACTAGTAGGTGGTTCGACCCGAATTCCCGCAGTCCAACGCGCTATTCAAGACTTTTTTGGGGGCAAAGAACTCGATCGATCTATCAACCCTGATGAAGCTGTAGCGATGGGTGCAGCCGTTCAAGCTGGAGTAGTCGGCGGCGATGTCAAAGATGTCCTCCTCCTAGATGTGACACCTCTGTCGCTCGGGATCGAAACCCTCGGTGAAGTCTTTACCAAGATCATCGATCGCAACACGACCATTCCCACCAGCAAGGGTCAAGAATTTTCGACCGCCACCGACGGACAAACATCTGTCGAAATCCACGTGCTCCAAGGCGAACGGGCAATGGCAAAAGATAACAAGAGCCTGGGTAGATTTTTACTCACAGGCATCCCACCTGCGCCCCGTGGGGTACCTAAAATCGAAGTTGCTTTTGATATTGACGTTAACGGGATTCTGCAAGTTTCCGCCCAAGATCGGGGCACGGGACGCGAACAAACTGTCTCGATTTCCAACACTGGCGGACTCAATCAAGTCGATATCGAGCGGATGCGTAAAGAAGCCGAAACTTACGCTCAAGATGACTGGCGCAGACTCCAATTGGTGGAACTCAAAAATCAGGCGGATGCACTGTTCCATACCTATGACATCGCGCTCCAAGATAACGGTCATCTCATCAACGATCGTCTGCGACAGCAAGCCGAAAAGACTGCTAGAGAACTCCAAATGTTGCTGCTCGAACCATCAGCTAACTTGGAAAATGTCCAACAAGCGATCGACAAGCTCCAACAGCAGATCTTTGCAATGGGCGCGGCTGTCTATCAACAAGGTACTACCCCCAGCAATTCCACCTCTACCGAGCCGACTAATCCCACCAGACGGACTAGACACGCTCCTCTGAGCCGTGCCGCAGCACCACCACCACCCCCACCCCCAGCCAAAAAGGTGTCTAGCACTCTCACCTTAGATTATGATGATGAGACAGCGACTACTGATTATGAGGTAGTGGAGTAGGCTTTAGGCTTTAGGCTTGGGAAAATAGAAAATATTCACGTACCACCTCGATCGAGAGACAGTCGCCATCCACCATCCACTCAATACCATAGATAGCTAATTTGTCACAGATACGGGAGTAGGTAATTACGGTTAATACTCCATCACTTAGACCTGATTCCTTTACAATAAATATCACATTGTCAAATTAGTCCAGAGAATTGCGTTTAGTCTCGGCTACAGCGATCTATCCGATCGGATAGATTGCAGCTACAGCATACCAACGATTTGAGCCGCGACGTTGACGAATTATTGTCTCCTGCTCGACCTCAATCCATCCCGCCCCCGATCCTGCTTCCTCACACTCCTTGTAAGATAGAACCTCTCTATGGCACGCGACTATTACGAAACCCTTGGCACCTCACGAGATGCCGACCAGGAAGAAATTAAACGCGCCTATCGCCGACTGGCGCGGAAATATCACCCAGATGTCAACAAAGAGCCTGGGGCAGAAGAAACCTTCAAAGAAATCAATCGTGCCAATGAAGTACTCTCCGAACCAGAACTCCGCGCCCGTTACGATCGCTTTGGGGAAGCTGGAGTATCATCAGGGGGCGGAGCTGCACCTGGATCTGGTGACATGGGCGATATGGGCGGCTTTGCCGATATCTTTGATGCTTTCTTCAATGGCTTCGGTGGTGCGGCTGGACAACAACAAACCACCCGCCGTCGGAACGGGCCAGCCAGAGGTGAAGATTTACGCCTCGATCTCAAGCTAGATTTCCACGAAGCCATCTTTGGTGGGGAGAAAGAAATTCGGATTCCGCACCTCGAAGCCTGCAATACCTGTAAAAGTACTGGGGCTAAACCAGGCTCTACCCCTCAAACTTGTAGTACTTGTGGCGGTGCTGGACAAGTCCGCCGCAATACCCGCACTCCCTTTGGTAACTTTACCCAAGTATCTGTCTGTCCGACCTGTAATGGCGATGGTCAGGTAATTGAAGACAAATGTGAAGTATGTAATGGCGCAGGACGCAGACAGGAAACCAAGAAACTCAAAATCTCAATCCCCAAAGGGGTCGATAATGGCACTAAACTGCGGATCGGCAAAGAAGGTGATGCTGGACTGCGCGGCGGGCCATCAGGCGATCTATATGTATATCTACATGTTGAGGAACATGCCAAATTCCGCCGAGAGGGAATCAATATTCTCTCTCAAGTCAAGATTAGTTACCTCCAGGCAATTCTAGGTAGTCATATCGAGATCGATACCGTAGATGGGCCGACTGAGTTAAATATTCCCGCAGGTATTCAACCAAATACCGTCCTCAAACTAGAACAAAAAGGCGTTCCGCGTCTAGGTAATGAAGTCAGCCGAGGCGACCATTTACTCACACTCCAAATTGATATCCCCGCAAAAGTCAGCACCGAAGAACGCGAATTGCTCGAAAAACTCGCCAAACTTCGCGGCGACCGAGTTGGCAAAGGCGGTATTGGTAGTATTTTTGGGAATGTTTTTAAATAATGACTCAACTAGACTTACGCGGGACACCCTGTCCGATTAACTTTGTGCGGACAAAGATGAAGCTCGAACAAATGCCTGCTGGGGAAATATTGGAAGTATGGTTGGATGCTGGCGAACCAATCGAGCAAGTACCTGATAGTCTCAAAATGGCGGGCTACACAATCGATCAGATCGTTCCTGGTGTAGCCCTTGAGACAGAAAATCATCAAGAATTTTTTATGCTCCAAGTTCATAGCTAGATCTAGAGCTAGCTATGAAAATTAACTCCTAAGTTAGCAATATATCGATATTTAATCATCTTACCGAAAAGAATTGGTTTAAAGCCTCTCCCTTA